>JACRMQ010000006.1:0-300000 GCA_016214905.1 Ignavibacteriales bacterium
GTTCATTGGAGTTGGCGGATCGGTGTTTGCCGCATCGGACGCTCAAGATGGCGGTGTGCTTGTTTCCAATGACAACGGTGATACCTGGACAAAAGCCAATAATGGGATACCATACTGTTTTGCATATTGTTTTGTAGCGAACGGTCCGATACTATTTGTAGGGACTGGACAAGGAGGGGTATTTCTTTCGACTGATGTTGGTGCATCATGGATTCACTCCGGTGTTGAATGGAATTTTGTAATGCAATTTGCGAGTAAGCCAAATGGTCTGTTGTTTGCATTAACTACAGGAGCGGGGTATGGTCTCTACGCTACCCAAAATAAAGGTGACTATTGGAGTGGTAGGCCATTAGCTTCCGCATGGAACCCAATGTCGATTGCGATAAGTGGTGACGAAATCTTTGCCAGCTCTGGGCTTTACGGTGGGATGTTCCGTTCCATCGATGATGGAATGACCTGGACCGAGGCTGGTTTACCAGGCAAATATGTTTTGAACATCACCGTGAAATCCTTTGGGCTCGGTGCGACTAAAATGTTTGCCGGTACAAATGGGCAGGGAGCATTTCTTTCTGTAGATAATGGAACGAGTTGGAATCCGATCAACACGGGGTTAACCAGCAATTATGTTCGCACATTCCTCATCAGTGATTCAGGGATCTTCGCGGGAACCGGTGACGGGGTATTTCGTTCAACGGACGATGGAACAAGCTGGAACCCAGCCGGACTTACAGGTAACAACATCTCGGGGTTGGCAATGGTAGGGACCGATCTCTTTGCCTGGCCTCGTATGTCGGCAGCGTACCGATCAACCGATCAAGGTAGTAGTTGGACACCGGTGATGGACAACAGCACACCGGTGCGCATCACCGGCATTGTTGCTACGCCAAATGGTGGTGGTGACAATAACATTATCGCGAGCACTTGGGGAAACGGTATTGTATTGTCCACAGACAATGGTACTACGTGGACCAGGACCGACACCGGGCTTGCCACACAATTGTCCATGGCAATTACGCTGGTCGGATCAGATCTCTATGCCGGAAGTTGGGGACAGGGTGTGTGGCGAAGACCTTTGGCTGAAGTGACAACCTCTGTGAAAGAAATCCTTGAAAGCGAAATTCCAAAAGCGGTTGCCCTAGAACAAAATTATCCCAATCCATTTAATCCGGTAACAACCATCCGTTATCAGTTACCTGTTAATAGTCGTGTAACACTAAAAGTGTTTGATGTGCTTGGCAGAGAAGTAGCAACGCTTGCAGACGAAGTTGAAGAAGCAGGTTACAAGTCGGTGACGTTCAATGCAAGCATATTATCGAGTGGAGTTTATTATTATCGTTTATCGGCTGGAAGTTATATTGAAACGAAGAAATTATTACTGCTTAGATAATAAAGCAACTACAATTAGCAGAGGTTACCATGAAATATTTTTGCATATTTTTTCTTCTGGTGCTTATCACCCGTGTAACGAACGCCCAATGGACGTTCAACCCAAACGTAAACACTGCCATCTGCCAAGCTACAGGCAATCAATTAGCCCCTCATATCGTTACCGATGGCGCAGGCGGAGCGATCATCGCTTGGTGGGATAATCGCGGAACAAGCACTGATATCTACGCTCAGCGCATCGATGCTTCCGGGCATGTGCGGTGGACAACAAACGGTGTTACTATTGTAACTGCGGGAGGCAATCAAAATGCTCTCGTAATTGTTAGTGACGGTTTAGGCGGCGCTATTATTGCATGGCAGGATAACCGCAATGGCACAGATTGGGATATTTATTCTCAACGCATTAATGCCTTAGGTCAGACACTATGGACAACGAATGGTCTTGCCATTTCGACTGCTGGAAGCAATCAAGCGAATCCCGCGATTGTTTCGGATGGCGCGGGCAGCGCTATCATTACATGGGAAGATAATCGCAGCGGCACGAATTGGGATATCTACGCCCAACGGATCAAATCTTATGGTGTAGTGCATTGGACGACAAATGGAGTTCCCATTTGCACTGTGGCAAACGATCAAACAGATCCGACAATCATAAGCGATAGTTCTGACGGTGCAATCATTTCGTGGAGTGACTTTCGCAATGGAACCGAAAATGATATCTACGCTCAGCGCATCGATGCCTCTGCTGTTGTGCGATGGACAGCCGACGGTGTACCAATTTCTACTGCGTTGAGAAGTCAAAATTGGCCCGAGTTGATAAGTGATGGTTCTGGTGGGGCAATCATCACCTGGTTTGAACAGAGTACCGTCGAGGATGGTGATATCTATGCCCAGCGGATAAACAACTCCGGTATAGCGCAATGGGCAACCAATGGTGTGGCGATCTCCACCGCAACAAATAATCAACAATCTCCTGTGATCGTCAATGACGGTGCAAGTGGAGCGATCATCACGTGGGCTGACTATCGCAGCGGCACGCACTGGGATGTTTATACCCAAAGAATCAATGCTTCGGGATTGGTACAATGGACTACCGATGGTGTTGCAATTTCAACCGGAGATTTCAATAAAGGAATTCCCGGTATTGCAAGTGATGATTCTGGAGGAGCGATCATTGCGTGGGATGACTACCGCGATAGCATCAACGGGAACATCTACGCGCAGCGTATCGATGCTTCTGGCATCGTGCGATGGGCTTCCGGTGGTACAGTGGTTACAACGGCGCCAAACACGCAAGCTTACAATAGTATTGTATCCGACGGCTCACATGGAGCAATTATCACATGGGCGGATCTTCGTAACGGTACAGATTGGAATATTTATGCTAATAAGATTGGGAAACCGAGTCTTAGTGTCACCCGACCGACGACTACCGATGTATGGAGACCGGGTGATCAGGATACGATACGATGGTTTGCTGCCGATACTATTCATTGGGTTCGCATCGATTACAGTTTAGACAACGGACATACAGTTTATCCTATCGAAGCCGTCTATCCAGCCGACTCAATGAAGTATGTTTGGACGGTACCCGATTCATTGTCACGAAAGTGCAGGATTATTCTCACCGACTTCACCGATGCCTCGCTGAATGATACCAGCGGTGTTTTTAAGATTAAAGGATACATTCTTACACGCTTAAGTCCCAGTGGAGATTATGTCCCTTATAACAGATTCACAGACGTGTGGGGTTTTTCTAACAACGAGGCGGACATGTGGCCTGCGACGTGGTATAACCGCTTTAATTACAGAAGTATGGATCCTTACACAGGTATTCAATATTCACAGTGGCAAGGCGGGGGTATTTTCAGTAGAGCCGCTTCATCACGCTTTCCTAATTGGGAAACTTGGGTTAAAGCATTTACTCCGGGCGTATGTTATTTGAGTACGTCGCTCGGAATATACTCACCACCTTTGCTTGCCAAATGGACAAGTCGCGCAAAGGTAGTGTGGAATGGTTCGTGCTTTGGAATCGCCGGTACAAACGCCCTCGCATTTCGGCACAAAGACCAGTTTGTTCAGAAGTTTGAGAATTTTCCTGCATTCACTGATCCCATCGATGTTTTATCGGATACAAATGTAATCAAAGCAGTAACTGAAATATTTACTCATCAATTTGGCAGACTTTCACAGCAGAATGACATCGCTTGTTACAATATCAAAACGCCAACACAAACGTTGAATGATCTCAAGCAAATGCTCGGTGCGGACGATGCACCAATTAGGACAATCAGTCTTATAAATAACGGCATAGGTGGTGGAGGACATACAATATTGCCATATAAGGTTGAAAGAACTGCAAGCGATTCACCCATGTGGAACATCTACGTCTACGATAACAGTTATCCAGATGTACTGAGTGCGATCATTCAAATTGACACCTCCATGAATTCCCACAATGGAGTGTGGGGAGCGATGTATGGATGGAGCGGCTGGGGTGGAACAAAAAATTTCTATCTGGAAATACCATCGGAGAATTACCTTGGCATCGCCACTCCCAGTACATCTCCGAGTTCTAGCTCGCCATTCAAATTAAATAGTACAAATCTTGAAGTCATGAATACACCGGATGCCTCGATTATGATTTATGATCGAAATGGAAAGATGACAGGTTTTGATAACAATCAGGTAGTCACTGACGTTCTCGGATCTACGCCTTTCATATTGAAGAATGGGACGAAAACCCCGCCATACGGTTACGCACTTCCAGCGGATCGATATGTGGTTTACCTTGACAGCTTCAAAACATCTCAGTCACGAATCTTTTTTTCCTCAGGGAATCGAACGTACGGTTTCGAACGATCGGATGCTGACTCATCGCAAACAGATTTCGTTTATTTTGATACGCTCATGAACACTTCTTCCGGATTACAAATTTCAAATCCAGATTTGTACAACAAATCAATAACACTCACAAATATAATCGATGAGACTTCGGTGGTGAAGGCATATACAGTCGATTCTCTCGAATTAACAGGCGGCGCGATGTTTCAGATGGAGAATCAAGATGTGGACAAACTTCGTTTAACGAATAGCTCATCAGAGGGGCACTACAATTTACGGTTAGAATATGCGACGGCAACGCAACTCCAGCAATTTGAACGAGACAATATACAGATGCCCGCCAACGCAGTACATATTATTGAACCAAACTGGAGCGCATTGAAGGACAGTTTGCTTATTATACTGGTTGATGTTGATAACGATGGAACAATCGATGACACACTGCATCTCCAGAATATACTGACTGACGCACGCGACCACGGTTCATTGATACCGACTGATTACAAATTGTATCAATGCTATCCCAATCCATTTAATCCGGTAACTACCATCAGTTATCAATTACCTGTTAATAGTCATGTTACACTAAAAGTGTTTGATGCGCTCGGCAGGGAAGTGGTAACGCTGGTCGATGCGGTTGAGACTTCAGGATGCAAGTCGGTGACATTCGATGCAAGCAAGTTAGCGAGCGGAGTTTATTATTATAGTTTAAGTGCTGGCGTATATGTTGAAACAAAAAAACTTTTATTAGTGAAATAACGCGCCATGAACATGAATAAACTAACAATCACAAAGGTAGTTATGAAATTATTTAGGCTTTCAATCCTCATGTTGCTCTTTGCATTTGTAACCTTGACGTATGCACAAATTCCGCGTACGCTTTCTTACCAGGGTGTACTGACTGACAGTTTGGGTAATCCTAAACCAGATAATTCCTACAACATCACGTTCCGGTTGTATGATGTGATGAACGGTGGGATCGTGCTCTGGTCGGAGACCAAGTCGCTTCAGGTAAAACGTGGACTCTTTTCTACAATACTTGGAGATCAACAACCGATGGATGACTCGCTCACGTTCGATCATCCGTACTGGCTCAGTCTGCAAGTGGGAACTGAAGTAGAACTCTCACCGCGTATTCCGCTAACTGCGGTCGGGTATAGTCTGTATTCGATCAAATCCGATACAGCAAAGTTTGCAATAACTGCACCCCAACAAGTGTTTGTTGACAGTGCTCGTGTGGTTGAAACAATTCCAAACAACATCGTTACGACGGCAAAGATTGTCAATGGAACGATTAAGAGGGAAGATCTAGAGATAGGGTTTGTTGCACCTAAAGCAGACACTGCATCGTATGCACTTTCAACGCCACAAACATCTTTTGTTGATAGTGCGAGGATATCGTCAACGGTTCCCAATAGTTCGATTACGAGTCAGAAAATTCTCGATGGAACAATACAGCAAGGTGATGTAGTACCAACATTCACAGCTCCTTACGCTGACACTGCCGCGTATGCACGTGTTGCACCACAGAGCGGTTTTGTCGATAGTGCGAGAATCGCTGGCACGATTCCAGATAACAGTGTTACAGGTGCAAAGATAGCAAATGGTACAATTCAGTTTGGCAAGATTGCACAAAACGGTGCGACCACCGGACAAGTAATGAAATGGAATGGTGTATTGTGGTCTGCGGCGAATGATTCGGTTGGGACAGTAGGAACAAGTAGCCAGTGGATAACAAACGGTTCGAATATATACTACAACAACGGAAATGTCGGCATTGGAACCTCGGCACCATTAGCAAGATTGCATGTAAAGGGTGCGAATTTCCCAAATTCGTTTGGTTATTTTGATACCGACAGTAATGGTCAGGATGCCGGACTTCGGTTCTACGAAGCAGGGGTTTTGAAGTCGCATCTGTTTCATGGTGCGGGTGCAAATACCCTCAATCTTTTTGGGAGCAGCTTTGCGGGGATATCCGTTGACTCAATCGGCAATGTCGGCATTGGGACTACGACACCCAATGCACCACTGAGTTTTCCAGCATGGACAGGGAAAAAAATCACACTCTTTCCCGGTATATATGGCGATGCAGGTTTTGGTGTATTCGGAAGCGAACTTCGAATCAATTCGGATTATTCCGGTGCCGACATAACCTTTGGATACGACGATAGAACGTCCGGCTTTACAGAACGTATGCGTATCAAAGGAAATGGAAATGTAGGGATAGGCACCACTATGCCCGATGCACCGCTTGGTTTTCCACCGGTGTTAGGCAAAAAAATCACGCTCTATCCTGGCGCAACTGGTGATGTCGGTTTTGGAGTCGCAGGAAACCGTTTACAGATTTATTCTGATAATTCCAATGCAGATGTTGCTTTAGGTTATGATTCTGCTGGTATGTTTACCGAACGATTCGCAGTAAAAGCAAACGGGGCTTTCGCGGTGAATGGAAATACTGGAACGGCTGGACAGGTACTCCAATCGAATGGAAACAGTTCGGCAGCACAATGGCAAACACTCGGCAGCAATCCGTGGCAGCTTAATGGATCGGATGTTTATTACAATGGAGGAAGAGTCGGTATTGGCGCCATCCCTTCAATAGCAGATGGTGTATTGGATGTTGGCGGACGGATGCGCATTCGAAGTGGTGGCAACCTCGCAACCTCAGCGGGATTATGGCTGAACAATGTGGATAATACCTCGTTGAGTGCATTCGTTGGAATGGAGAATGATTCCAGCGTTGGATTCTACGGGTATAATGGAGCAGGATGGTCGTTCGGGGTGAACACCAGAACGGGTGATATCAAAATGTTCGGAAAACTTGGTATCGGCACAACGACACCGAATGCACCACTGGGTTTTCCACCGACACTAGGAAAGAAGATAACATTGTATCCAGGTCCAAGCGGTGATCATGGCATTGGCGTAGCCGGAAACCGAATGCAAATCTATGCCGACAATCCTAATGCCGATGTTGCTATCGGGTATGATGCCGCTGGTACGTTCAATGAACGATTCGCAGTTAAACCCAACAGTGCATTAGCAGTAAACGGAAATACAGGTACTTCTGGGCAGGTGCTTACATCCGAGGGATCAAGCTCACCAGCCCATTGGGAAACACTAGGTAACATTATTCAAACGTTTTGCAACAACACTTCGCAACGCTCTCCCACTATGACAAATAACACAGCGTTCGTTTTCAATAATCATTTATATTCATTCACTGTCGCAAGAAATTCACGACTGGTAATAACATTCAACTGTTCTGTCTGGAGCTTATGGTGTGCTGCCTGCGGGTTCTCAAATGATCGGTTCATCCTGCGCATCAATGGAGCGGATGTATACATCTTCGGTTATTTCAACACGGCGAATGGACTCATTTCCACTACAGCCATTGCCAATTTCATGTATGACATTGGGCCCGGGACATACACACTAGATCTCAAACTGGACCACGGAACAGGAACGGATGTCTGGGGCTATGTTAATACAAGTTCTATAATGATCCTTCCCATGTAAGAGCAATGATGTTTTGGTGAAGAGGAACTTTGATAAACAAATTAAAAATCAGGCGACATCATGAATAAAAAATTTTCTTTTAAAAATACACGGCAAGCAGATAAATTCCAATTTCTTTGCTTATTGGCGGTAATAAATTATTCTCATTCTCAAAACAGCCAAGTTACTTGGTCGTCATTCAATATGAGCTTTGCCGAATCAAAAACATCTAACATTTTCGTGAAATCAGTTATAGGGCAGAGTTTTGTGGGGGAATCCCAACAACCAAACACGAAAATTGTTTGTGGATTATTGGCTATTACTTTGTTCATAGGTATAATAATTTGGTGAAAGATGTTGATCAACTTCCAATACCGTATTCACTTACACAAAATTATCCTAATCCCTTCAATCCAAGCACAACGATACATTTCGAGATCCCAAAATAATCACATATCATTCTCAAAGCGTATAATATGCTTGGACAAGAAGTAATAACAGTGTTGGATGAAAACAGGATTGCAGGTAGACACAATGTGAGAGTAGATGGCTCATCTCTGTCCAGTGGCATATATTTCTACCGGCTTCAAACAAAAGATTTTATTGATACGAAAAAACTTTTATTGATGAAGTAATATAAACCATAATGTCTCAGAGCGGAAGCGGAAAACCCTGATCAGCGATGATAGGGGTTTTGTTTTTCTGGTCCTAAATGGCTTATTACCAAGAGATTCAAAAATTTCCAAACTAAGGACGAATATGAATTACTAACTTTCCGGCTAATAAATAGAGTAGGATCTATACAACTCAAGTGAGATAATGTTACAGAAGTTTTTTTGAACAACTAAGGGCAGTGGAAACTGCCCTTTGTAAGCTGCCCGGCTAGGAGTCGAACCTAGACTTCCTTGATCCAGAGTCAAGTGTGTTGCCAATTACACCACCGGGCAATAATGAAAACCTCAAATACTTGCAAAATTCGGTATCTACACTGGATTGAAAACGAACCAAAATTGCAAATAATCTTTAAATCTTAGATTCCATTCAACACTTTTTTCAACACTTAATTTGCTGCTAAACGGAACGTCCTTACTCGCCATTCACCCACATCCGAAGGTCGCAACACGAGGGAGGACATTTGTAATTCGTATCATTTATGATGTTTTGAATAATTCTGTTGCGTCCTAAATATACATAACCTAAAACTTTTTTACAAACAGATGAAACGCCTCAGCGGGATGTACGCTGAGGCTAATCTCCAACCTGAATCCTTTCAGGCTATTGTAAGCAAGATATCGATGCCTTAATTCGGAATCTTTCTGCGCACAACTTCGTTATAATATATGGACGTCCCGTTCGGTGTGTGCCTGGTTCTCTCCCCAGAAATCACGGCCCTCCCACGTGATTTCACTGCCAGGCACACACACTTTTATTTATGCTTACATATCTTTGGGTGGTTCTATCTTGTCAGACCATTCGCCATTATCAAGAATATTTTGAGTTAAGTTGAAACCACCACCCGCCATTAGATATTGTCCCTTGAAATTTATCAATACAATCATTGGTTCATCACCGGGAAATCCTTTGAACCAATAGTAACCTGGTGCTGTAGGTTTTTGTTTTGTCCATGCCATAAACTCATCTCCTTTTGATTATGTTAATATATTAAATTTATTTACCATAACTCACGATTTTTAAATTACCTCCTTTGAGGAGTAGGTAAGCTATCCATAGGCAGAGATCGTCTGGAAATCGGCTGCTGAGAGGAGGTTTTTTAACAAGGAATTGATTTTAGCGGGGTGGCTGGCAATGCCAACATTGAACTTGCTGGCTTTGCCGTTGTTGATATGTAGATTGTGTGACATATTATGTCCTTTAAATTGTGATTGATAACGTTATAACGTTCTTATATCGTTTTGCTCAATCTCTTTTTCTGGAATAAGAAGTAAAGGAAATGATAGATGAACCAACAAACAATTCAAACGCGGTATTACGGCTACTTTTTTTTATGGATTTTAGATCGGATTCTATG
The DNA here is from genome assembly GCA_016214905.1 of Ignavibacteriales bacterium. Classification (NCBI taxonomy): domain Bacteria; kingdom Pseudomonadati; phylum Ignavibacteriota; class Ignavibacteria; order Ignavibacteriales; species Ignavibacteriales bacterium. Next base: position 9,758 of record JACRMQ010000006.1, read on the forward strand.
GATTTCATGATGGTATGTGTTTTGGCGACACATACGCTGTTTTTGTTCAAACAACTTTCCCTTATATACAAATTGTAATAAAATTTGTTTTTCTTAGGCAGTTTTGTACAGATGTGAAAAAGCCCAACCGATGAATTGGCTGGGCTCTACAACGGGAAACGATTCACGCCGAAATTTAACCAAAAGCTTTTTGAAAATCAAGTTTTTGATACCATATCTTTAAATGTCTTTGCATTGTTGAAATTGGCGACTTGCAAAGTGAAATATTCCTAAATAATTCGTACATTCATAAAATTATTAATTTTAGCACATATAAGATGACAATAATAGTATCACTTAAAGACATAGTAATTGACCCAAATAAGGATATTGACCTTACTGGCATGTCTGAGGAAAAAGCAATTGAATTGATTCAAAAATCTTATGGCTTCTTATCGAGCGCAATCAATGTAAAAATAATTGATGGTAAAGCGGTTATCAATTTTCCTGATGAACAAAAACACAAAGTCGATAAAGCTTTAGAGATAAATAGAGAAGCTGTTAGCAATGCAGAGAAGGGTAAATACAAAAGAGCGATTCAGTTATTTCAGCAAGTCTTGGAAGTATTGCCTAACCATATAGAAGCCCGCAGAAATCTTGGTATGGCACATATGGAAATTGGACAATACGACGAAGCCAAAAATTATCTGATTGACGTTTTAAGAATAGAGCCAAAAGATACATGGTCTTATTTGCTTTTGGGGAATATATATTCAAAACATGAACATGATTTAAAAACTGCTGAAAAATTTTATCTTAAGACCTATGAGCTTAATCCCAAAGATTCATACATGCTAAACAACTATGCGGCTCTATTGTTGGAATTAGAAAAATTTAATGAAGCTGAAAATCTTTTCACGGAAGCATTATCTATTAATCCCAAATACCCAAATTCATATTACGGATTAGCCCTCTCATACTCAAGTCAAGGGCGAATAGAATTAGCCCTTGCTACTCTGAATGACCTATTTAAGAATGCATCGGGTGAAGATTTAAGGAGTGTGCCAGTATATCAAAACGCACGAGAGCTTTATTTTGAATTAAATGTAAAGATTGCAAATAAAAATCTGAGTATGATAACAAGTTTTATTGAGGACAGAAAGATTAATCTTGAAACATTAGGTAATCACCCAATAAAGATGATTGAAGATAATAATCTTGAAAATGTTACGGCTCGTACTCAAATGGCGTGGAAACATAACCGTGATTATCATGAAATCAAGTTCAAAAAAATAGAACGTCTGATTATTCCACACATTTTGGCACACGAAATGGAACATATATCTCTGGAGCATGAAGCGAGAAAAATTGGAAGAAATCGAATTTTTATGTCAACCTCAGAGAATAGAAAAATAGCAATTAATTCTATTGGTGACCATGTTTATAAATTAAAGTCTATGGGGTTTTCAGAAAACAGTATAACCGACACGACTTTGAAATTGGTTCATGGATTGACTAACCAATTATTCAATATACCGCTTGATATGGTCATTGAAAAAAGATTATTCCAAGAATTTGATGTTTTACGACCAAGTCAATTCATTTCACTCTTTAATTTTGCTGAACAAAATCTGAATGTTTTCACGAATGCTGATATAAAACGATTAACACCTGAATTAATTTACAGAGCTAATATTACTATGAATGTTGCTTATGCGCTTTGCATTGATTCTTTATATCAGGGTCGTACCAATTATTCTTTACCATATAAGAATTCAAATTATTATAGTAACGGGGAAAAATTATTTCAGCTCTGGTTGGATACAGAAAATAATTACCGACACGGTGATGAATATCTATTGGTTGATAAATTTGCTAGAGTATTAAAACTACAAGATTGGTATAGCATTGATATTGATGAGGCGGAAGAAATTGTAGGAGAAGGTGCAACAAATCCAGAGTTATTAAAACAAAAAGAACCCGCAACTGTAATGTATTTATTATCTGCAATGAAACGGTTTGAGAAAATGCATAAAGATGATATTTACAAAGTTGCTGGAGAAATTGCATTATTAGGACGAACGGGAATTGATTATACAAAATCAAATAAACGATATTCACTTCAGTCTATACCAGAAGAGCAATTTACTGGTTTGCAATTATTAGCAATGATGTATGTTGGTTTTCAAAACATTGACCCATCTCTAAATGTCGGACTTGACTTTAAGGATGCGTATCAAACAGCGTTGAAACTTTATTCTAAATCAGAAGAAGAATAATCAAATGGAAAAGAGTATTGCCAAAAAATCAGACGTTGATATTATTACTGAATGGTTGATAACATTTAGAGATGAACGTAACTGGAAGCAATTTCACAATTCAAAAGACCTTGCATTAGCCATTTCAATAGAAGCTGCCGAACTCAATGAATTATTCCTTTGGAAAAATTCCGATGAAGTCAACGAGAAAAAATTGAAAATGGAATTAGCGGATGTGTTAATTTATTCTTTGCTACTTGCATCAAAACACAATCTTGATATAAAGGAAATAATCAAAGAAAAATTGGAAGATAATTCAAAAAAATATCCAGTTGATAAGTCAAAAGGAACAGCAAAAAAATACAATGAGTTATAAATGGAATTGAGTTCTCAAAGCGATATCAAAAGAATATTTCGAGTGACAGGCACTCCGGAAAATTTCCTGACTGCTTTGAGATATAAGGTTTGGGGTTTCAATAACAAGCTTGATTGGGAAAAACAAGAACCAGGGGATATAATATTTTTCCACAGCCAGGGTAAATCGGTTTTTAAGTCTCACCCAATGTCTTGTATAGTTGGTTTTGGGGTAGTTGGAAATAATTTTTTCACTGATAATACACCTCTATGGATTGATGAAAAGATAGATGATAAGTCATATCCTTTCAAATTTTCTTTTTCCGAAATTTATCTTTTTTCCGATATTCCAATTAATGACGATTGGGACTCAACGACCCTAAAGAAAAAGGATATTACTCTAAAGATTATCGAAAAGTTGATTGAGAATGGAATTCCTTTAGCAGACCTGCAGCGTTTTCCTCATATGGGTAGTTATTCAAGCATTAAAAATGCAGATACAATTAGCCAACTTCTAAAAGCAAACCGTGAATATTCTTTTTATTTTGGAGAAAACGAAGAAAACATTATCACAAAATCAACATCTCTTACTGAGTTCGCTGATGAAAATGAATCATTGAGATACGCTACTTCGCTTTCTGTTTTTGATGACATAAAAAGAAAAGTAATCAGAGGCGGTTCTTCTTCAAAGAAGATGAATTTCGATTTGCTTTCGAGGGCAGAACAAGCGCATTTCGATATTGTATCATATTTAAGATTGTTCTTTAGGAACAAGGGTTATAAAGTATTTAACAATAATCATGTTGATATCTTCGCCCATGATTCAAAAACTTCCGTTTTGATAGAAGCCAAAAGCGTTGAAAATAAAAATTTTAAATCACAATCAAGAAAAGGCATTATTCAGCTTTACGAATACAGTTATTTTGAAATTGCAAAATATAAAACAAAGAACAACTTAAAATTTAATAATGATTTTAAAGTGTTAGCCACTTCAAAGAAACCAGATGATTCGGAATACATCAAATTCATAAACTCTTTGGGCATTCAAACGACCGCGGTAATTAACAGTCAAATAATTTCATATGGCCATTCAATTGACTTGCATAATTTATGAGACTTTACTCCGGATCCTCTGAGCAATATATTCAAGATACGATGCAAAATCAGATTGCAGAAAAATTGAAAACCTCTTTTTTCAATCATTACAGATTTTATCCTTCTGATAGTGAAATCAATTCTTGGAAATCTTCACTTCGTGCAGTAAAAGATATTTTCCAAATGGGAAATCTATATGAGCAAGGTATAATACTTGAATACCAATTGCCCATGACTTCTAAAAGACTTGATTGCCTAATTTGTGGCAGGGACAAAACAAATGACGACAACGCTGTGATAATTGAATTGAAGCAATGGAATAAATGCGACGAAGCAAGTGGTGATAACGAAGTCTCAACATACGTTGGAGGCGCTGTGAGAGAAGTGCTACATCCATCAGCACAAGTCGGTCAATATAAAATGTATTTAGAAGATAGCCATACTGCGTTTTATGAATTGCCTAACCCAATAAAATTGAATGCATGTAGTTATCTACATAATTACAATTATTATAAAGAGGATGTTATTTTTGATAATAAATATTCAAAAATACTAAAGTTATATCCGCTTTTCACTGGAGATGATACTAAATTGTTCAAGGATTATTTAGTTGAAAAACTTGAACAAGGTGGTGGTTTAGAAGTACTTGACCGAATTGAAAAGAGCAGGTATCGGGCAAGTAAAAAATTGATGGAGCATGTGTCAGAAGTAATTAAGGGTAAGTCAGAATATATTTTGCTGGATTCTCAGAAAGTCGTGTATGACAAAGTACTCTCAATTGCAAAAGATGGTTTCCATGATAAACAAAAAGTTGTTCTAGTCGTAAAAGGCGGCGCGGGAACAGGAAAATCTGTAATTGCATTAAATCTAATGGCAGACCTTCTACAAAAAGGGTACAACACACACTATGCAACTGGCTCAAAAGCTTTTACCAATACTTTGTGGGATATAATCGGCAAGAGAGGTGCTGCTCAATTCAAATATTTCAACAGTTATATAGATGCTAAGTCAAATGAAATTGATGTGCTAATTTGTGATGAATCCCATCGTGTAAGGGAGACAAGTAATTCCCAATTTACTAAGGCTAACAAGAGGTCGGATTTATACCAGATTGAAGAAATAATTCGTTCATCAAAAGTAATCGTGTTTTTTATTGATGATAATCAAGTTGTGCGTCCAAAGGAAGTTGGCTCTGTGGAATACATCAAAGATTTTGCAGAGAAATATAAATGCAAAATATTTGAATATGAACTTGAACACCAATTTAGATGTAACGGTTCGGATGCATTCATTAACTGGATAAATAATACTTTAGAAATAAAACGCACAGCGAATGTTCTATGGGACAGCAAGGATGAATTTGATTTTAAAATTTTTGATGATGTAAGTGAATTAGAAAAAGTAATTGTTGAAAAAGCTAATAATAATGTTACTGCTAGAATGACTGCGGGCTTTTGCTGGAAATGGTCAGACCCAAATGAGATTGGAGGCTTGACTAACGATGTCCGCGTTGGGTCATTTGAAAGACCTTGGAATGCAAAACCACGTGACCAAAGAAAAGAAAATAAGTATGTAAAATTATTAGATGGAGTTCCTGAAGCTCCACTATGGAATATTAATCCCAAAGGAGTAGACCAAATTGGTTGTATCTACACTGCTCAAGGATTTGAATTTGATTATGTTGGGGTGATTATTGGCAAAGACTTAATTTATAACTTTGATAAACAAAGTTGGGAAGGTCACGCTGAAGAATCACATGATACTATCGTTAGACGTTCAGGTAATAAATTTTTAGATTTAATTAAAAGTTCTTACTACGTTCTACTTACACGTGGAATGAAGGGTTGCTATGTGTATTTTATGGATAAAGATACTGAGAAATTTTTTAAGAGTAGAATGGAAAAATAACTATTACTAAAAATTGGACATAGTTAAAATATTCCTAATTAATTGAAAGCGAAACAATAAAAAGTCAGATATAATAAAAATTGGGTCCCATCGCGGCGGCGCTACTTGGTATATATAGACCCACCTAATAGGCAGAGAAACCTTGAATACAAACACCGGTAAAGAGTCAAATTGCAAATTTCTGATGATTATGGCAATATAGATTGTTGCTTACATCCTATTTCAGTAATTTAATCAAAATATCTTAAGGGATTCTATGAAAATATTATCTTATCTAACTGCGTTTTGTTTTAATACAAAAAAAGTAAAGGCAATTGTTTTAGGTGCAGATCCAAGTAATTTCTCTGACGATGGGAAACGAAGAAATCTGACTAAGGTTTTTGGAATTGGCGATGGTTACACAAGATATTTTCAGGGAATACTGAAGAATCTAAAAGCAGTTGGCTTAGGACTTGAAGATATTTATGTCGATAATATGATACAGGATTATCTTGATGCCGAGACCTCTAAAAACAAAGATTGGATTCCTCATGCAATCAAGAACATCCCAGATTGTATAAAAAGTTTAGATAATATTGATAAGAATAGAAAACTTCCTGTATTGAAATATTGATAATCATTAAATATTGGAACCGTATTTATGAAAGCAACATTATTTAAAGAAGTCGGTTATTCACTCTCAAAGCTAATTCATGATATTGATATGGGAGAAATTGGTTTACCCGATATTCAACGTCCATTTGTATGGAACGCGTCAAAGGTCAGAGATTTATTTGACTCTATGTTTAAAGGTTTTCCTGTTGGTTATTTATTATTTTGGTCAAATGGGACAGGTAATGGTGCTCGACAAATAGGAACATCAAAAAAACAAAAAATACCTAGGCTTTTAATTGTCGATGGCCAACAGCGTTTAACATCATTATATGCCGTGATTAAAGGGAAACCAGTTCTAACTGATGATTACTCGGAAGATCATATACATATTGCATTTCGACCGAGTGACTTAAAATTCGAAGTTGCTGATGCAGCAATTAAAAGAGATCCAGAGTACATTCCTGATATTTCAGCATTATGGGCAAATGGATCGTCTTCGTATATATATATTAAAAAATTTCTTTCGGACCTACGTGAGCATAGAGAGGTATCGCAGACTGAAGAGAATCAGTTATCTTCAGCGATAGATAGATTATATGATATCCAGAACTATCCCTTTACCGCACTTGAATTATCATCGAATATAGATGAAGAACACGTTGCCGAAGTGTTTGTCCGTATTAACAGCAAGGGTGTTACGCTAAATCAAGCAGATTTTATCCTGACGTTAATGTCAGTATTTTGGGATGAAGGCCGTGCACAGTTGGAACATTTTTGTAAAGATGCCCGTAATCCAACTGATGGTAAACCTTCATCATTTAATCATTACATCAAGCCTGAACCGGATCAAATATTAAGAGCAGCGGTTGGTCTAGGATTTAGACGAGCCCGATTAAAATTTGTGTATTCCATACTTCGTGGTAAAGATATGGAAACTGATGAATTTTCAGATGAAAGACGCATCGAGCAATTTGAGGTGTTAAAAAAAGCGCAATCATATGCTCTTGATCTTCAAAATTGGCATGACTTTTTAAAAACCTTATTACGTGCTGGTTATCGGGGTGGTGAAATGATAACGTCTGAGGTTGCTTTTATTTATTCTTATACCTTATTTCTAATTGGAAAAAAAGAATTCAAAATTCAACCCTTTATATTAAGAGATCTTATTGCCAGATGGTTTTTCATGTCATCACTTACCGGAAGATATACAGGATCGCCGGAATCTAGAATGGAGGGCGATTTTGTAAAGTTGCGATCCTCAAAAAATACTGAATCATTTATTGGCCTTTTAAATAGTATCATAGATGATACGTTAACGGAGGACTATTGGAATATTACACTGCCTAATGAATTAGCCACTTCGTCTCCCAATAGTCCTGCTATGTACGCGTATTTTGCATCGCTATGTTTGCTAGATGCAAATGTACTATTTTCGAAGTTAAAAGTTGCAGAACTTCTTGACCCTAGTCTAAGAACAAAGAAATCATCGACTGAGAGACACCATTTATTCCCCAAGAATTATTTAAAAAAGAAAAATATTACTGAGAAAAATGATACAAATCAGATCGCCAATTATGCGCTGGTCGAATGGTCTGATAATATTAATATCTCTGATCTTTCCCCAACGGAGTATTATCCTCTATATGTTCAAAGATTTAACAGGGAGGAACTTGAGCGTATGACTTATTGGCATTGTCTTCCGGATAATTGGATTAATATGAATTATGAATTATTTTTGAATGAACGTAGGAAGTTAATGGCAAATATAATTCGGAAAGGTTTTGAAAGTTTGAATAGGTGAATTCGGATATAAGGAATAATTAGAGTATAATTTATCTCGAATATAACGAAATAATGGTTATGGAATATTCAAATCTATTTTATCTTTACGTCAATTTTAATTTAATGTCCATCTATGATGAGGAAATGGGCATATTCATGATAGATTATATTCTTGAGGATTTAAACAAGGATAAAATCGAGAATGATGTTTATATATTCGCCGGCAAATCTTTTGATTACGAAAATGGTAAAGTAGTTTTCAACGAAAAACCAAATTGGAGGCGTGATCCATGGAGAACAATCCCAAAAGGAAGCCCCATCCTGTCACCAAATCTGACTAGCAATCAATTGAAAATATTAAAGCCTGAAAATGATAATGGATACATCCGCGCTAAACATGAATACTACCATTGGTCAGGGAGATTGAATAGAAGACCGGATAACGAAGAATATAAAAATATAGTTGACTTTCTTGCTAGAGTGTTAAAGGAGTTTGAAAAATGGTATGATGAAAATGATTTAGATTTACCTTCTGTTGATCACACCTTAAATGAGACTCCGGTCTTTAAATCTGATTCTGAAAGAGAAAAGGACAATATAATTAGAATTCAGAATGAGAAAATAAAGTTACTAACCAGAAAGCTTCGGAACACAATCCGGGCCCCAAAAGAAGATCTTGTTGATCTAGCAACCAAGCATCGATTTAAAAATGGGAAAATCAATTATTCCCAAATTGCTAAACAATTGGGAGTTAATAATAAAACCGCAAAAAGTTGGTGTGATTTCTACAAAATCGAGTAATTGGGAATTCCCCCTAATTCCTAAATCCTAAAATCTTGCATTTTTAGGAAATGGGACTGGCACCCAACCTTCTCCTTTATCTGTCGGCGATATTAAATCGCGGACACTTAAATAATCAAGAAAGGAGAAGAGACCATGTCTCAAATCCAACAAACAACCCCCATAAAAGCAATCAGAGACAAATGCCTTGATTGCTCAGTATTCCAGCCAAAAGAGGTAAGGCTATGCCCGGTGACGAACTGTAGCCTTTATATCTACCGCCTCGGTAAAAATCCTAAATACAAGATCCGCAAAACTCAAGATTTTTCGATTAAAATTCCAGGGGGTATATCAAACAACCCCCAGGGAAAGATAGCCCAAAAATCCTTAGATAGCTGGCCTATTTCTACCAACAAATCGATTTTAAAAGCTCGCCGACACCATAAATCCCATAGATCAAACAGGGGATTCCGGCCGGAAGGAGGGTTGATGTCATGAATACGAAATTAAGCCCTTTTCTAACCCATGATCATGTCCTCACTGACGTGGCCAGATATTATTCAAATCTCGATAAGCAACCTTACGTTGTTATGGTCGGTGATTATCCAGGATATGACATCGCTTCTTTATCTGAAGATAAAAGACTGGAAGTGAAGGTCGAGACAACACCGATCCGAACTGGTAATGTGGCAATCGAGTTCTGGAACTCATCGACAAATCGACCATCTGGTATCCTAGCAACAGAAGCCAATATCTGGCTCCATATAGTTATGGAAAAGGATGGTTTTATTGCTTATGAGTTTGATCTTCCAAGTTTGATAAAGCTGGTCATTGAAAGCGGAGAAATAAAAAAGGGTGGAACAAACGCCCTTTGTAAGATAATCCCGTTATCAATATTTCGAAAATCAGCACTTCGGTATTTTGCTATCATCATCTCTCATCTTTCCGTATTTCAAAAGAATTGATGGAGGATGTATGATAATTACCGATCTAGTAGTAATCAGAACTTGGTGCCCTTTTTGCGGCACCAAGTTGGAATTCCGACAGCATAAAAATATGAAGCGAAAACGAAGATATTACTGCGATAATATGTGCAAGGAGGATCATCGCATTACGTTAGATCCAAGTCACCCCCAATATCGTGAAGTGGTTAATAGACAACTGAAATTAAAAGGTTACAAAAAAATAAGGAGTAGAAAAAATGAGTACAAGTAATACACAAACGCCAAAAAGCATCGATATAAAATCGCTTGATACCATAATGAAGGATAATGATAAAGCTCCCAGCCCTATTATCGATGACGGAATCCTCTTGGATAAAACATTATTGTTAGTATTTGGTCAACCAAAAGCTAAAAAAACATTTCTCTGTTTAAATATGGGATTGGCAATAGCTCAGGGTAAATCATTCGCTGGTTTTAAAATACCAGGAGCACAGAAGGTGTTATTTCTATCAGCTGAGGGTGGTTATTACCCTATCCGTGATAGGATAAAAACAATGGTTACTGATATAAAGGAAGAACATAGGAATAACTTCAAGATGTGCTTTAATGCAAGATTAAATCTGATGGTCGAAGAGGATCTGGATCTTATTGTAGAACATATTGATGCATATAAGCCAAAAGTTCTTATCATTGACCCATTTGTTCGTTTCCATGATAATGATGAAAATTCAGCAAGTGAAATGTCGAAAGTCCTCGGCAACATCCGGCACCTAATCGAGCAGTATAATCTTTCGATTATACTGGTTCATCATGCCGGAAAAGATAATACAAGAGGATTAAGAGGTTCATCTGCTATTGTCGGTGAATACGATTCGAGTATTCATATCGCTAATAGCGGTGAAACGAGCAGTCTGTCATTCGATATGCGACACGTGAAGACACCTGAAGACCGGAAGATCATTTTCGATGATAAAACATTATGGTTCGATGTTTTTTTAAATGAAACTCCAGTCGTCAATGTTATCAAGGCAATCGGTTCGAGTGCCACCAAGAAGGAGATAGTGGATATATTAATGAATGAGCATTCATATTCAGACAGCGGCGCATATAAGGCAATTGACCGTGCAGTTGCGAAGAATCTGATTACTACAAAGGACGGAACATATTCACTTCAGTAAATTCTACTTTTATATTTTACAGTAGAATTTATGTTTTGAAATATGCTATAACCCCATGAGATATATTAAGTTATAGAAATTCTACTGAAAATGAGAGGGATATATGATAAAAGTGATAAAAATCCTTGAAAATATGCTGGAATAAATGAAATTCTACTTTCTACTGGTCCTTATATAGGGAGTATAAAGTAGAATTCTATACCACGGCAGATTAGGCTGCCCCCCTTTGTGGGGGGCAGCCTTTCTGCCTTCTAGTGGTGTAGCTATAGGATCTACCGTTTCTTTTTCTTTCCCGTCACGCCCAACGCTTTGTGGTAGGAGCGCCAGCTCTGTAAGCGACGAAGAAATGGCAAAGTCGATGGGGTAGCTCTTAAAAATTATATGTCTTTTTTCCGTACTCTCTTGATATGAGCAGTGCCTTAGGGTTCCAGGGATATGCTGATTGCTGTCATGCTAACAGCCACACTTATAGATTATCGGGTTTCAGTCTGAGCTTATATATTCATTTATCTGTACACTGCTGTCATGGCGACTGTAATGCTTTATATATTCCAGGGTGACAATCAATAATGGGATAATTACCTTGAGCGTTCAAGAGAAAGAGAAAAAAATAACCCAGCGCCGGTAGGCGCTGGGTGTGGGGTGAAGTTTAGCTATTCTCGAGCTAGAAAGCCATTGATTCCATTTGCTCGGTCACGGGAGCTGGCATATCCAAAAGATCCGGGTGGTAATTTCTCGGATATCCTTTTGCCAGTGAACGCTTGAATCTGCTCAAGAGAAAGTCAGCACCTTCTTCAACGGAAGCAATCTGATTCCAATCCGTATACCGATACTTGCCGCCTTCTCTTACGCCTGAGATATAAGACAGCCGTAAGAATTTCTTGCCAGCGAGTGAATCGATGATATCTGTTGGTATATGGTTAGCTTCATCGAGAGTACCATTGTAACCGAATCTCGCTAAGGCTTCTTGAACGAGGAATCCAGATCCCCATCCGACAACTTCTCCAGAATCAAAATCTCTTTTGAAGTTGCCAGCGATAATCATCTGCGGCTGGAACTCCTTACCGATATCGAGTGTGAGTTTTATGCCAATATCGATTGGCTGTTCTGACAATGGAAGTTGCTCACCTGAAATGTCGCTGGCATTTACGATTGTTACTTCATTGATGTAAATTCCAGGACCATATGTTGTTTTGCTGAATGGCTTATTGCATGATAATGTCATGATGTTAATCCTTTATGATATTTTGATTGATTGGTTAATTAAGACGCTCTCTTTAATGCTTGTTGAGTCAAAGACAGCTTAGTTATTATTTGAGATAATGTTTCTTCCCGTTGAATGGCAGGGGATAGATCGCCGGTGAAACCGTTCTTCGTTAGGTTAAGCTTACGGTCTTTATCCTGAGAATATTGAAGAACGATATCAGCTTTGTAAGGAAGAGTGCTATAAACACGTGGTACGATAGAGCCTGTTGGTTTATCACCCACGTACTCTTCTTTCACTCTGGTAGTTATAACAAGATTAAACTTCTTAGAAAATTTAATCTCATCAATTATTGCATTGCACATTCCCCAGACATCTGCCCAATTAAACGTTGGATATACCTTTTCCATTTTGGTTCTATCCAGATATTCAATCTCAGCAAATGTTTGAAGATCAGAACCGGAATCTATTACGATTGTTCCTTCCGGTTGATATTTTATAATGTGTTTAATTGCTACTACCATCTCAGAGAAATTCCTCACAAGAGCAACCTTGACGTTCCTGAACTTACGAGTAACTATCTGTGCACGGTACTCAGTGTCGAGTAAATACACAGGAGCAAGCTCATTCATCGTGCAAGCAAGATGAGTTTTCCCTGAACCTTCTTTACCGGCAATTAGAACTACCAGTTTTGATGCATCTTCGGGATCAGAGAACTTGAAGGCGTCACGTTGAGTGATTAACTCTTGACGTTCCTTGTCATTTTTATAGAATGGATTTGGTTTAGACATGTTATACCTCTTTAGTTTAATCGTTGAGCGAATGAGATTAACGCATCAGTTGCATAGCTATTGTTGCGATAATCAGTTATGGTTGGCTTCTCGTTGTGCCAGAATATCCTTGTAGCGGCATCGAGTAAACCAAATGCGGTATGCTTTTCATGCATAAGGTATTGATCCATAACTTTTCCCCAAGAACTCAGATTGAATTCTTTGAGGAATTCTTTCCGTAATATCTTAAGGTCAGGTATGGTCAATTGTTTGCGGTTTAGCTTGCCGAGTGTAAATGCAAGATTGGCAAGCTTTGATTTAGAGGTTGGCATGAGTGTCAGAAATGCCTTCTCCGTTTGCTCATCCCAGTTGACATTGCCTTTCTGATGCTTGAATGTAAAACGAGAGAAGAATGTTTCACTCGTCATACCGTTACTGCATACAAGATGTTCGGCATATGCACCGACAGATACTGCAAGTGAGCCGTCGTAACTGTTATGAGCGATTAAACCGAACCGTATACAGTCACCGGGAGAGATTTCTGCGGTGATATTATCGGTTGAAAGTGAGTAAACGAATCTTCGACCATCGAAAAAACATTTCCGCATCTTCCAGTCATCAATCTTTGATCGTTCAGCTATCTGATCGACAACATTCTTTACTCTTGTATTATGGACGAGTAAATAATTAGGTGAGACTACACCTATCTCATTCCAGCCAGTCTTTTCATCTTCATCTCTGATGCGTACAGACCTGCCTTGTGAATGCATTCCATCTCTGGAAAACAAGGGTGTAACTTCTATTTCAGCATATGGATTGTTCATAAAAAAATATCTCCTTTGATTGTTAATTGAATTGTTATTTAAATTAATCCTCGTTCAGCGAACGAGGTGTAATTATCATCTGCAATGATGATGTGGTCGTGAATGGGAATCCCGATAATCTTTCCTGCTTCTACAATCTGTTTTGTGATTGATAAATCGTCAGAAGATGGTTCTGGATTACCCGATGGATGGTTATGAATAATGATTGCACTTGCCGATGTTGCTACTATTGCTCCTCTGAATACTTCACGAGGATGAATAAGCGAAGAGTTTAAAATGCCTTCGGTTACAATCTCAAATCCGATCACTCTGTTGGCACTGTTTAACCAGAGAACTACAAACCGTTCTTTGACCTGATCTTTGAAAAGGAATTGAAAATGCTGTGATACATCGGAAGGTGAATTGATATATATCTTGCTGTCCTTCAGACTAGGATAGGTCGTACTGCAATCTGAAAATCTCCACGTTATTGTTTTTATGTAATGTTTCATTGTTATTACTCCTTGATGGTTGTTATTTAAGAAGAGGAGAGCATGAATTTTACTCCATGCTCTCTGGCGGTGGGTTATAAGGCAAGTCCGGTGAAGCGGAATTCTAGCCAAGCTTTACCAGGGTATTTTGTGGATGGGAATGGTGGTTTAGGATTAATAGTTAAATGGTTTGACGATGCCCAATCAGTTGCTCTTTGTGTAGCAAGCTTGATCTGATCGGCCTTCATATCGACTAATCCTCTCATACCGTCGGCAGTTGATATGTCTCTGGTAATCTCGGTTGTCCGGTTATCTTGTGTGCCGGTGAATCTGTAGAAATTGAACTTGAACTTGTTTGTTTCCATGATGAACTCCATGATGATTAAATGTTTTCATCCACAAGCGGACACCACCCCCATGTGCTAATTCGGGTTGTTCTAATTCAATAGAATTTTCAACTAAAAAGAGGGGGTATGAGGGACTTTGAATGGGGGGTGGGGTGATTGATGAAAACCGCGGTCGCACTATAATATAATTTTTGAAAGGATATACTGTTAGGGCTGAACAATAGTTCGACTTTATTGTTTAAATTGGAAGGATTTTGGTGCTATGTCAGAGGTTAGATTTATGTAATGACCATCATCTGAAGGTGAAAAAATATTTTGCGAAAATAGAGAAATATTGCGCGAAAATAGTTGACTTTGCTATGAGATTTTGATAAATTAGCGGAATAAAATTCAGGCATATGAAGCGGCTTGGATAGATTTAGGGTTGCGATTGAGGATGAAGATGATGATGGCCTACGGATGATGAAAGAAAATTTCATAGAAATGAAAGATGAATGTTTGAATCAATGACGAATAATAGTATCAGATATCCGATTAAAAATAAAAAGACGCAAAGATAACTTATGATCAAGTAGTATATTACTTAGATAATTAGATAGATTATATAATACATGTCAAGCTCGCTTTTCAATATAGATTTTTTTAGAAATATTAATTTGATCTTTAAACCTTCGTTATGGGTACCGGACTTTGAGGTGAACTCGATCTTTGAACTCAGGGAGGTTATTGACAGTACTATTAAGGGAATTGTCTTTGATATTGATCAAACGTTAATTCCATACGGTCAAACAATAATTGACAAACATATTCTAGAAGAAATAGATAAGCTCAAACAAAATTATTCATGTTGTCTTCTATCAAACTATCCAAAGATGATATCAAGAACCAATCGATTAAATAATATAGAAAATCAATTGGGTATTCCAGTAGTCCTAGCAGAGAAAAAGAAACCAGATCCAGTGGCTTTTCGAGCGTCAATCGAGAAACTTAAGCTGATGCCTGGGCAAATAGCAATGGTAGGTGATCGAATTCTGACAGACATTATCGGAGCCAAAAATTGTGGATTTAAAACAGTTCTAGTGAAACCGTTGGATGCAAAAACAGACCCGTATGTAATGGTCACTCTTCCGAGGAAAATTGAGATCACTATTTTAACAATTATTAAATATCTTACTAAGGCAAATATATTATGAAACTAATCACAAATAGATGGGTGTTGTTAACGGTGATATCTGCTATTATCACATTCTTCGGGGTTAAGGTTTTGGACTTTGCGACTTTAGATGCTGGTACCCAAGCATTGATATATATTGGAGTGACTTTATTGATCGTCATTATTAATCTATTCAGGTTACAGCTACTTTATGATCGCCCGTTTAGCCCAAATCCATTTCATTACATACCGACAACCGCAGCTTTGGCTCGTTTTGTTATAACCATCTCCCTTTCGGTGAGTTTTTTTTCTGGTTTATATTCATATTGGCCTGCGTTAATTTATCTCACATACTTTTATTTCATGACAAGTACATATGACTTGCCAGCTTATCATAAGCATTTCTTCAGAGGATTTAGAGTAGTTGCTGACTTAATATTAGCTGCTTTAATTTTCTGTTATAATGGAGGTTTGCGCAATCCGACTTGGATTATGTTCCTCGTGCCAATAACTACCATGGCACGTCACTATGTTTCATGGAAACCATATTGTACAACTCTTTCTGCGATATTATTTGTTACTCTTGTATCAATATTTTCGAATTCACCTTACATAACTACGATAGATATTTCACCAATTTTGGGAAATATGGGTTCAAATTTTTCGTCTTATGTTTCTACACCTTCAGCAATGACTAATTGGGAAAACTTTAAATTGCTGTTAATTGCTAACATCATGATGATTCTTACAACACTAATTTTTCTTGCCGAAACAAAAAACAGGTTGAGAAATGTCTTCACTTTTGCAGGTAATTTCTTTGAATTTGTTTTAAAAAATAGTAAGAAAATTACCGCTAATATGCTTAATTATCTCTGTGTTTCACTCAATGTGGAAGCAATTATCGTTATAGTTGATAAACCGGACAAACCTAATGAAATACAGTTTACTTTTCAAAACCGTAATGAAGCTGGTGATCACAATTCAAGGTGTTCATATAAAAGTATAAATGAAATGGATCCCAATCAGGAAAAGGCGTTTATTGAATGGTGGGCAAAAGCCATGGAATTTATTAAGCAACAGCAAGCATATTATAAAAAACAAGGCCCTGTTAGACGTTGGTTCCTTAAAGACAATACTTCAACTTTAGATTCTGGTGATATTCCACAATTATATTCACATACAGCACCAGCATTATTTTCAGAGTTTTCCAGTATATTTTTAAAACCTGATAGTGAAATGATGAAAATTCGTACCATTGCAAATCTTTACAAGAAAATGGACCTTGTATCGATTGTTCCATTTAAAGTTGGAAATTCTAACTTTATCATTTTAAACGATCTTCCAACAAAATTCAGAATTGTCCCTCGTCCATTCTGGGATGATGGTATTCAGAAAATTCACATGACAAAGTTTATTCTTGATTAATTGTGTTTAAAGCTTACAATAAAGCAACAAACATGTGAAATAATCTATTGACTCGCTCACAAAGAATTTATTAATCAGAGTTCACTCCGCACAGAATTATTTTGCAAACCAAATAGATAATGCTTACAAACATTCTAGAAAATGATGAAATTTATTTAATATGACTTTGGATCTTGGAACGAATAATCTCTTTGTGGAAGGCAAAGACCAATTACCATCTTGGGGGGAGGAGGGTAAGGGCATCCAGAAAATTAAAGCACTTTTGAAAAGTTACCTTGAACTTGACAATGTGAGTTTTCTTTTCGGTGCAGGTTCATCAATGAACATCGGTTCCGTTTCAATAGCTAACATTCCTAAAAAAATTGAAGACAGAATAAAAACAACTTCCGTTGATATAAGCGGAGCTCCATTACCTGATACTCTTTATGCCGAATTTATTTCTACAATCAGGGAACTTCAAAAAGCAGAAACAGAAAAGAGAACGGGTACCGGAGAAATTGAATATTCCCTTGAAACATTTTTAAACTATTTGGTTGCACAGGAATATGTTCTTGAACTTAATCCTGCTGCTATAAAACTTAAATACCTTCCAGATTTAATCCGTACAATTAAACAAGGATTGTTTGAACTTTGCGACATCGAAAAACTGTCAAATGCTTCTTGGCTGACGGGTGATGTAAAATCAAACCTTGATAAGAATAAATCATTTTATCATGAGAAGTTTACAAAGAAGATTCTTCAAAGACCCTTGAACTTAAAGAGAGCAAATATTTTCACAACAAACTATGATTTGGCTTTTGAATATGCCTTTGATAAGTTGGGAGTAAATTTCATAAGCGGATTTTCAGGGTTTCAAAAAAGAACTTTCAAGCCCGAAGCGTTTGAGTATGATTTGTTTTTCCCAGGTTCAACGACACAAGGCAGAGTTCAGAGAATTGAAAAGGTTTTACGTTATTACAAAATTCATGGCTCACTTACTTGGTTAAAAGAAACCCCGTCAGAGAATAATGTTTACGGAATATCAGAAGTGCCAATAGAACTTATCAGGGGCATGAAGGATTTTGAGAACATTATGATCTACCCTACTACAGCAAAGAAATCGTTCACTTTAGATTTTCCTTATTCGGAGTTATTCAGACAATTCTCTGCGACTATTTCACAATCTCAATCGGTTCTCATCACCTACGGTTATTCTTTCAGTGATGAGCATATTAACGATATCATATATCAGGCTTTAACAATTCCATCTTTCACATTAATTATCATTGATTACAATGGGACAAAAACAAGTGAAGAAATTAAGAAGCTGAAAGAACTGAAAGACCCAAGAGTAATCATATTGCAGGGCGAACAACTTGGGAGTTTTTCATTTTTCGTTGAAGAACTATTGCCTGATTTAATTGAGATGAATACTTATGAGAAAATTGCTGAAACATTGCGAAAATTATTTGATAATAGTTCTACTACACCTTCAGTAACAACTCCAACCCCACCAGTAGTATGAGTGAAAGAAAAATTGGTAAAGTAATTTCCGTAGATAGTTTTCGTGTTGTTGTTCAACTTGACGAGGACTTGAAAAGTCTATATAAAAGTGGTTTCAATGACATTTATGAAATCGCAAGAATCAATTCCTACTTAATTATTCCAGTCGGTGCAGATAGAATTGTTGCTATAGTAACAAGGGTAAAGATTCAGGATGAAACAGAAATTGAAAAGACAAGCGGTTTTATCACTTTGCCTAAAGCACATCGATATTTAGTTGCTACAATGATTGGAACCATTGAGAACGGCAAAGATTATTTGCAAGGCGTTTACAACTATCCAATTCTGGATAATCCAGTTTGGTATGTAGTAAAAGGGGACTTGGACAAAATTTTTGATACAGCAGTGAAAGAAGGGATTGATTATACAAAGGATTTTTATTTACCAATTGGAACATCACCAGCATTTTCTGATTATCACATTAGAATCAACCCTGACAGATTTTTCGGTAAACATGCAGCAATACTAGGCAACACAGGTTCAGGAAAATCATGCACTGTTGCTTCAATACTTCAAAGTTTATTTTCCTTTTCCGACAAAGATGGCAAGCATTTACAAAATGCTCACTTCATAGTTTTTGATACTAACGGAGAATATAAAAGAGCGTTTATCGGAGACGGGAAAGGAAATGATTACAAAGACAAAATACTTGTAAATGCTATTTGTATCGACAAGGAAGGAATAAAAGTTCCTTTTTGGTTTATGAACTATGATGACTTTGAGTTCTTGTTTGAGCCGAGTGCAAATACTCAATCCCCAATTTTAAAACGAGCAATTAGTTTCGCTAAAAATGAGACAAATGCTCTGAGTAGTGATAGCATTCCGCAATACTATTACAATAGACTTGTCGAAATTGTCCATTTAGCTAAGACGGCGGATCAAATGAAATTGAAACCTATTGTATTTCATGATATTCAAGGAATAGCAACTTACTTAAAAGCATTAAATATAGGTTTTGATTTTAATCCTATTCTTCAAAGTTTGGCAAAACTTGTGAAGAACGGAGGTAATGCATTGACTCCGGGTGAAAAAGGTTGGATTAATGGTCATCTGCAGCAAAATATACTTTTTGACGTCAGCAATGAACTTGCAAATGAATTGAGAAAGCTCTCAGTTTATATCTCCTCAAAGAAAATACTCCAGGATAAGAATATTGACCTGCCTCTTTATTTCAATTATGACAAAATGATCTCGACATTTATTGACGAAGCCATAAATGAAAACGAATCTTCAAATAATAGAATAAGAGAATTTGTATCAACACTTCGTTTAAGGTTACAAGCTTATCTTAATGATGAGAGAATTTCTGAACCATTATTGCTGAACCAAACGACAAACATCAATGAATCACTTTCAAAATTTTTAGCTTTTATTTTAGGAGACTTTTTTAAAATTCTCAATAAAACAGAGCCAGATATCTACACGAAGTATTTCAAAGAGCAAGTTGAAAAAACGGAACCCGAAAAAGTTGACTCAGAAAAGCCCAACCAAATTACAATTATTGATATGTCTCTGATTCCTTATGAGGTTTTAGAAACAATTACAGGGTTAATTGGAAGATTGATTCTTGAATTTCTTTCCAGATTCAATAATGAACAACGAGGCGATTTTCCAATTGTAATTGTTTTAGAAGAAGCACAGAATTACATTCCTGAAAAGGACAGAGGAGAAAAAGTCTCAATTTCAAAAAAGGTATTTGAAAGAGTTGCAAGGGAAGGAAGAAAATTTGGGTTATCATTGGTAGTTTCAAGTCAACGACCCTCTGAATTATCAAAAACAGTTTTATCTCAATGCAATTCTTTTATAGTTCATCGCTTACAAAACCCTGATGATCAAAAGTATGTCAAGCAATTGGTGTCAGCAGCAAACGAAGACATATTACAACAACTTCCTATATTACCACAACAAGTTGCGGTTATCATGGGTGATGGAGTGAGAACTCCAGTTCAAATGAGAGTAAACACTGCAGCACCGAAACCGAATAGCGACAATCCAAAATTTGTTGGGAAGTGGTTAAAGGGCATTGACAAAACATTTCCTGACTATAAGGGCATTACGAAAAATTGGGAAGACGGAAAAAGAGGCAATTAAATATGAATGAAAATTTTGTCATCCAAGATATTTTATATCCCTCTAGTGATGGGTAGCGATTCTAATTTAATCTCACCGATATCTTATTAACAGCACTGTGTAGTTCACTAGCAACAAGATGTGAATACACTTCTGTTACCTTCACGCTGGAATGACCAAGTAGTTTCTGCACTTCATAAATATTCACTCCATCCTGCACAAGCCAGGTAGCAAAGGTATGGCGTAAGCTGTGGAAGTGGAGCTTATCATTTAACTCTGCCTGAATTACTGAGTCTTTAAATTTATGAGAGACATGCCAATCAGAAATCTTTTTCTCTTTTATACAAAAAACATATTCTGATATGGAAGTAACCTGTTTCGAGCTCAGTAAATGAAATGCTGTCGCATTTAATGGGATGATTCTTCGTTTACCTTGTTTAGTATTATAAGCACAATTACTCTGGATATTTAGAATTCTACGTGAGAGATCAATGTCTTGCCATCGTAGGTTGATAATCTCGCCTCGCCTCATTCCGGTTAAAACCGCAAAGATGACAATCTCTTTCAACCATGTCTCCTTTATGATTGAAATGAGTTTTTCGAAATCATCTTTTGCAAGGAAGACTGGTGACTTCTCCGGAATACTCAACAATTTAACTTTGCAAAACGGGTTGCTATCTATAAGTTGCCATCGCAAAGCGGTGTTAAATGCAGACCGGAGTTGTCTCAACTCAACATTTACTGTGGTTAATGATACTTGACCCTGTCTTGCAGTTTTATAGGTATCAGCATGCTTTGGGGTGATGTGGGGTAAGAATAAATCGCCGATGATGGTCAATAAATAATTTAATGCAAGCTTAAAAATTACAACTGTACTTTTTTGGTAATTTTTCTCGGCGAATGATATGAATTCACTGATGAATTCTGATAATAACTTTGGTTTGTTTTTTTGTTTTAGTAATTCTTTAAACTCGGAAAGTACTTTCAATGCTTTTGACTTCTGAGTTTCTTCCGTAGATCTCCAAAATAATTTACCCTCGATAAAATATCCGATGTAGTAAATCTGATTTTTTCTTTTGTAGAGATAAAACTTTTCGTGAGATGGCATTGTATAATCCCTTTCATTATACAAACCATTCAACAGCAGGTTAATTGTTGGCTAAAATAGATGGAAAGAACCTAGACTTCCTTGATCCAGAGTCAAGTGTGTTGCCAATTACACCACCGGGCAATGTTTGATTTATTTCGAAATTCTTTCAGAAATCGAATATTAACTACATTACTGAGAATTTCTACATCTAATGATACAAAATAGTTTCTATTTCTGCAACCGTAACAAATCGTGGTAAATTTATTAATTACTTTTTTACCTTTTAAAATTTGTTAGAATAGTTATCATGCCCCTTCACGGTTATCTTGGTATAAATATTTTGATTCTTAAGTCAAGTTTTTTATATTTGCCTATCTTATAATTACTACCCCGATGAAGCATATTCAACTATCACTATCCATCTTCCTTGCCACCATAGTTGGCATCATTATCGGCATCGGGTCTTATACTTTCATTTATGCCAAGGGATATTCTTATATGACCGACAACCCGGCTGCATGCGATAATTGCCATGTGATGGAGGGTCATTTCAGCGGTTGGATGAAAGGAAGTCATCGGTCAGTTGCAACCTGCAACGACTGCCACACACCACCCGGCTTGATAAACAAATACCTCACTAAAGCCTCGAACGGTTTTTGGCACTCGTTCGCTTTCACAACTGATCTTTTTCCAGACCAGATTCAGATTAAACAGGGAAATCTTGAAATTACAGACGGGGCTTGCATCAAATGTCACGAGGAAATTACTGAGACCATCGGTGGAGGACATAGCACAAGTGATAAATCAAAATCTTGCATCCCCTGTCACCGCTCAGTCGGTCATATGGAATAATTAACTTTAAAGGTAAATCTATGAATTTAAATCAGAGCACTCAAAAGTCGAACCGCCATTCGTTCCGTTTTATCGCCTTGGTTGTCATTGTCTCATCAATTGTCACTATCGGATTGACGGCACTTTTAGTTAATATCTTTGAAAGGAAACAAGAGTCGAGGAACCCGTTCTATCGGATCGTCGAACTCACAGATACCACGGAAGCTCCTGAAACCTGGGGTAAGAATTTTCCGATGCAGTATGAGGGATATCTAAGAACGGTCGATCAGGTACGCACACGTTTCGGCGGAAGCGAAGCAGTACCTCGCACACCGACAGAATCAGATCCACGGTCCGTGGTTGCTCAGTCCAAGTTGGAGGAAGATCCACGTTTGAAAACAATATGGGCCGGTTATGCTTTTTCGAAAGATTTCCGGGAGGAAAGGGGGCACGCTTATATGCTCGACGACCAAACATTCACAGAAAGGCAGATCGTTGTTAAACAACCCGGTACATGTATGCACTGCCATGCATCTGTCTATGTGCCTTATAAAAAGCTCGGGAATGGTGATCTTATTAAGGGATTCGAGATGATGAACAAGATGCCGTATGTCGAGGCAAGAAAGTTAGTCAATCATTCGGTCGCATGCATAGACTGCCACGATCCTATAAACATGCAGTTAAGAGTAACCCGTCCGGGATTCATTGAGGGGATTCGTTCACTCAAAGCTTCACAGGGAATACCAAATTATGAGGTCAATAAGGTTGCCACCAGACAAGAAATGCGATCTTATGTCTGCGGACAGTGCCATGTGGAATATTATTTCAAGGGACCTGAAAAAAGGCTCGTCTATCCGTGGGCGAAAGGTTTATCGGTTGACAGCATAATGGCATATTACGATGAAGTAAAGCATAAAGACTGGGTACACGCAGATAGTAAAGCAGAGGTTCTCAAAGCCCAGCATCCCGAATTCGAGATGTGGACTCAGGGAGTCCATGCCCGTTCCGGGGTTGCCTGCGCCGATTGCCACATGCCATACATGCGTATGGGTGCAATGAAGATAAGTGACCATCAGGTGAGAAGTCCACTTCTCAGTATAAACCGTGCTTGCCAGACATGCCACAAATGGTCTGAGCAGGAGATGAAATCAAGAGCCGAATCGATACAAGAACGAACCTTCCGGATGCGTAACCTGGCAATGGATGCATTAGTAATGCTGATCGCTGACATCGAAAAAGAAATTAAAGCTGGTAGATCGGAATCCGGACTTAAAGCAGCACGCTCGTACCAGAGGAAGGCACAATTCTTTCTCGATTTTGTGGAAGCTGAAAATTCAACAGGGTTTCATGCGCCCGGTGAGGCACTTCGAATACTTGGTGAATCGATAAACTATTCCAGGATGGGGCAGGTGGTGCTTCGGGACAATGCTGAAGGACAATGAATTGTAACTCAGCGTTTGCATTCGATTTACGATTTGAAATAATCAAGAGTAAACGGCATGCGTACTAATGATTTAATCATGTTGCAAATTGTATTTATTAATATCAATTAAATGATAAACCGAATCAGAATTTATTTCCAGTCGGCAGTTTTAATACTAATTCTATATGTCGCCATCAGACCTGCGTTTGATAAATCTTACATTGCCGACTTCGAACAATATTGCCCGTTCGGAGGCATAGCGGCATTTTTCAGTAAGCTGAACCAAGATACCATGTCGTGCAGTATGAGTGAAGTGCAGGTTCTGCTCGGATTGGGTCTTATCATTGGCGCGGGATTCGTCGGGAAATTATTCTGCAGTTACATCTGCCCGATCGGAAGCACAAGCGAATGGCTTAGCAAGTTTACTGACAGAGTCAAATTCAATGTTCCTGATATTGCAGATAGAATCCTGCGAGGACTGAAATATTTACTTTTATTTATCACCGTCTATTTTACAATGACATCGGGAGAATTGCTTTGTAAAATTTTCGATCCGTATTTCTCGACGGTAAATCTATTCTCAAACAACGACATCATTCTTTATTATGCAATTCCCGCATTGATTCTCACCATCGCGGGCGCAATATTTCTTAGAGTTGCATGGTGCAAATATTTATGTCCCCTCGGAGCTGTCAGCAATATATTTATGAATGTCGGATTATCAATTGGTGTAATTGCTCTCTATCTTGGGGCAAATATTCTCGGAGCTCAATTAAGCATCTTGTGGCTGCTAAGCGGACTTGTAATTGCCGGTTGGCTTAATGAATCGTTGTTTATGAAATCCGTTCTCCTACCAATTCCCAAAATCAGACGGGATGTTAATGCTTGTACAGATTGCGGTAACTGTGACGAAAATTGTCCGCAGGGAATCAAGGTTTCATCGATGCCCGTTGTGAATCATATCGATTGTCATCTTTGCACCGATTGTGTCTATGCTTGTCCGAAGAAGCAGGTTTTGTCTATCAACAAAAAGAAAAGCTTCAAATACCTCGCACCCATTTCGGCTATTGTTCTAATCGTAATCTCACTCGGTATGGCAAATTATTTTGAATTTACTACAGTATCACTCAGATGGGGAAAACTGACCGGTGGGACTCAGATGTATGAACAATCAGGAATTAAAACAATAAAATGTTACGGAAGTTCCATGTCGCTGGCGGGTACACTTGAACAGGTTGAAGGAATTGTCGGATTGGATACTTATGCTAAAAGCAACAAAGTGAAAATTTATTATGATCCGACTGTAATTACCGAAAAGAATGTTAAGTCAGCATTGTTTACTTCCGGTAAATATGAGATGAGAACGATTGTGAATAGTTACGACTCAATAGGAGTGTTGGACATCGGTATATATCGGCTATTTGATGCGGTTGATTTCAATAATTTGAATATTTTGTTGAAACAGAAAGAAGGGATAGTCGGGTATGAATCATATTTCGGTGAACCGGTTCGTGTTACTGTTTATTACTATCCGCATCTTATCAAGCCGCCAGAAATCAAAATGCAAATCGAAAAAAAATCTATATCATATAAAACCGAAGCTGGAGAAAATAAACTCGAATTAGATTTTGACGCTGAGGAGAAGTATGAAGTCAAAAATAAAATCGCTCCTGATGAATACTTAAAAAGGATATTTATAGAGTTTGATGATGATTATTCAGATGGCTCGTTGAATGAGGATGAATTGAAGATATTTAAATTCCCATTAATTGGTTTTGAAAACCTTCAGTTCAAGAATTCTCTCGAATATCTTTCCGGATACCTTTCGAGCAAAGACGGAATAATTCGTTTCGCCGTTAGATATAACAAGGGTGTTTTCGGTTATATTTATTATGATGAAAATAACATCAAAGTGGAGAAGATCATTTCGTTGCTTCAAAAAAATAAAATATCATTCTATATAACTGAGACAGAGAAAGAAGAGGTAGACAATCCGTTAGAATATCACGGTGGGGGGAGAAGTTATGATGTCTCCGAATTGACTCGTGTAGAAGGGGGAGGGCAATAAAAAAGGCAGAAGGTTTGCACCAACTGCCTTGAAGAAACAGAAAATAATAAATTATTCTTTCTCTTTTTCTTTTTTCTCAGAGGCGCATTTCGACCTATCAGAGCAAGTTGCGGAACAGTCTTTTTTTACTTTTTTGATTTTCTTTGTTTTAGTTACTTTCTTTGTAACCTGCTCTGTGGTTTTGACTTCCTTCACTTTTTCTTTTACTTCCTGTGCGTTCGTGAGTCCGCTGAAACTCAGAAATAGCAGAATTGCGAAGAGCGTTGTTAATTTCCTCATGGTTTTTCCTTGTATATTGATATTTGGTCAGTTGAATTAGATGTAAGATATGAAATGCTATTCACTCTATCAAATCAGCGTTAAGTCATTTGTGAATTATAGATTCGGTGTATCTGATCCTTAAGTTGTCTATCATTTGAATTATGATGAAGCATGTTTTTGGAATGCGCGATTAATTTTAGTTCGCATACTGATTATAATTACGGTCTCACCTATCATTCTCCAAAATTAATATGAATTTTGCTGACTATTCAATTTATTAGCGTGCTTAACTTAATTTGGTTATCCGAAGAATATCTCTTAATTTATTAATAATGTTGGTTGTGGTGTAAATTTATATTAATTAAAACATGTAAAGATAATTATTTTCGTACGATATTAAGAGGAAAATATGGATTACAAGAAGTTAGAGAATCAATTTATGATGAAGCTTCTCGCATATGCCGGAAAAGATGTATCTGAATTGTACTCCAGACGTAATGATTTTTTAAGCGGTAAGAGTATGAGTTACTGTAAAATTAAAGCGGTTAAATTCCCCAGATCAAAAAACATGATGGAGTTCGAATCTACCGAAAAAGCATTTAACCTCGGATATGAATTCGGAATCAACATCGGCATAGATACATTTAATAGCATTATTGAAGGGATGAATAATTCGAAGTCATTGAAACACAAAAAACTTCTCTCAAAAACAATTTTGAAAAAATTGCGTAAATCCAAAACCCAATAATTGAAATTAACGAAGTTAGTATCGACAATATTTTCTTTGGCAGGGTTGTTTATTTAATGTTACAGTTTAGATAAGAGCATCAAACCACATGCTTTTTTGACTTTCACACGTATTTTTGTTATATATTAATCGCAATCGTAAGTATTATGGCATTATGAAACTACAAAATCAACCTCTTCCCGATGGAACACTAACCGAGGGAATAAAATCTGAAAACCAAAATATTTTATTCGAACATCAAGGCAAATTAATCCAAAAGGGCGATAGACCCGATATCGCTGTTCAAAAATTTTTTTCAAACGGTGTCGATAAAAATTCGCAATCGACAAATACAGGCGAGCTGGATGAACTGCGTAATCGTATCTCCTGTTATCTGTTTGAATATTTAGATGGATTTCATATCCCCACGCACTTCATCGCGAAGATTTCTGCAGTCGAAATGATGATTCGAAGAACCGAGCCGGTTCCGATCACACTCAAAGTTCATAATATAATCAACGGTTCACTTATCAAACGATTGGGGATAAAAGAAACCGCAAATATTGATTTTCCAATCATCGAGCATTATCTCAGGAACGGCCAGGGCAATAGCGCATGGCTCAACGAGCATCATATTTATGCGTTGGGAATAGCCACACCCGACGAGTTCAAACATATCAATCGGATCGCCGCCAAGGCAAATGCTATCTTGAAAAGTTTATGCGAGCGAAGACAATTGATATTGGCAGATGTTCAGTTTGAATTCGGGAGAGCGAAGACTCAGATATATCTTGCCGATGAATTATCGCCAATTACCTGCCATTTCTTAGACGGGTCGGTTGATGGTAAGACTAAGAGAGATAGGTTCCAGTTGGACCAGGAGGATACCACCACCGTGATTTTACAGTTGGCAGATAGAATCATGCTTAAGGCGTAACCCGACGTGATTACGAAATACGGTATTGATATCGTCGTGATAGCTCTGGTATCAGCTGCGATTATTTTAATTATCAGTTATTTATATATCGAACGAGATTGGCTTCGGTGGCTGATATCGGTTGCAACCATCGTTGTTGTCGCTTTAATTTTGAATTTCTTCAGAGATCCCGATCGTGAAACTCCCACAGAAGAAAATATTATCGTTTCACCTGCCGATGGTACGGTTGTTTTGATAAAAGAAATATATGAGCCCGATTATCTCAAATCAGAAGCACTGCAAGTGAGTGTATTCATGTCTCCGCTGAATGTTCACGTCAACAGATTTCCCATGAGCGGTGAAGTGGGTTATTTCAAACATATCGAGGGGGAATATATTGTAGCGTTTGACAATAAATCTTCTGAAAGAAATGAACGCACGTTGATTGGTTTAGAAAAAAACGGATTGAAGATATTATTCAAGCAAATTGCAGGTACCGTTGCGCGACGTATAATCGCAGAGACAAAAGTTGGCGATAAAGCAGAAATAGGCAAGCGATTCGGTATGATCAGGTTTGGTTCGAGAGTCGATGTTATTATGCCGAAGAACAGTTCGATAACCGTGCAGTTGAACGATAAAGTTCGCGCAGGTGAAACAATTCTAGGTCGGATTCCAAAATCATCTCAAGGTACAAGACAATGAGGATTACACGCGCTGTAGTACCAAGTTTGTTTACCGTTCTGAATATTTTTTGCGGCTTTCGGTCGATCATTCACTCATCTCAAAATGATTATGTGCTTGCGGGATGGTTTATAATACTTGCCGCAGTTTTTGATATGCTGGATGGAGTGATGGCGAGAATTACAAAATCAACAAGCGACTTTGGTGTAGAGTTAGATTCTTTATCCGATGTGGTATCGTTTGGTGCGGCTCCATCTTTTATGCTTTACAACTTGCATCTGCACACACTGCAAGGGTGGGGGATGTTGTTGAGCGCCATGCCGATGATATTCGGCTCTCTTCGTTTGGCAAGATTTAATGTACAATTAGTGGGTCATGATAAAGACTACTTCAAAGGATTACCGATACCGGCAATGGCAATCACTTTTGTTTCGTTCGTTTTGCAATATATCAATGAATCAAATCAACTTCCAATATTAGCTGCTTCAATACTGCCGTATATGGTCGTTATTCTATCATTGTTGATGGTCAGTAATATTAAGTACGACACAGTACCTAAGTTTTCTAAACGCGGAATAAAGCAACATCCGCTTCGTTTTACCGTCGGTATCATAGGTTTGACGGTGATTATTATGACGAAAGGAGCGGCACTTTTTCCTTTTTTCGTATTCTTTCTGGCTACCGGGCCGATAAGATATGTAATAAATTTTTTTTCACATCATCTCCGCGAATCGGAAAAGATAGCGGAGAGTAAAGATTCTGAAATATCAAGTATTGATATTTGACGAGGTGACGGAATGTATCAATCTAAAATCAACGTAACATTACGCAAATCGATTCTGGATCCGCAAGGTAAAGCGGTTCATCACGGACTTGAGAGTCAGGGATTGAAATCTATTACGGAAGTTCGAATCGGAAAATATATTGAGTTGATGATTGACGTGGATAGCGAAACCGACGCGAAGCGAATTACTGAAGAAGCATGCAAAAAATTATTGGCAAACCCTGTAATGGAAGATTATACATATACAGTTGAAAAAATCTCAAGTTGATACCAACCGTGTCTTATCCAAAGCATAAATTCGGTGTAGTTGTTTTCCCGGGGTCGAACTGTGATCATGATGCGTTTTATGTCTTAGAAAATATCTTCGATCAGGATACAAAATTTCTCTGGCATAAAGATAACTCACTTGAAAATGTCGATGTCGTGATTTTGCCGGGTGGCTTTTCTTATGGCGATTATCTAAGATGTGGCGCTATTGCCCGATTCTCACCCATAATGAAACAGGTGATATCGTTTGCCCGCGACGGCGGTATCGTCATCGGCATTTGTAACGGCTTTCAGATCTTGTGCGAGTCTGGTTTATTGCCGGGTGCGTTGCTGAGGAATGAGGGACTGACGTTTGTTTGCAAAGATGTTAATATACGGATTGAGAATTCCAATACTTGCTTCACATCCGATTGCACGGCTGGTGAAGTATTGCGAATACCGATTGCGCACGGAGAAGGAAATTATGTTGCAGACGATGAGACATTAAATATGCTCGAGCACAACGGACAGATTTTATTTAGATATTCCAGTTCGGATGGATCTATTTCGCAGGAATCAAACCCAAACGGTTCTATAAAAAATATCGCCGGAATTATGAATGAGCATGGAAACGTTATGGGACTGATGCCGCATCCTGAACGAGCTTCAGATCCTGTGCTTGGGCGGGAAGACGGGAAAAAAATATTCAGTTCGGTTATTAAAAGTTTAGTTGGTAGAAATACTTTAAAGAATTAAATTACTGTTGAAAGGAGTTACTATATGTTCGGAAATTTAGGCACTGGCGAAATAATACTTATACTTCTAATAGTTCTGATTTTCTTCGGGGCGAAGAAAATCCCTGAGCTTGCGCAAGGATTAGGCAAAGGATTACGAGAATTTCGGAAAGCGGCGAAGGATATTCAGGAAGATATAAACAAACCACCGGAAGAAAACAAAAAGATCGAAAACAAATAGCATCCGGATTCCACGATTCTTTATAATCTTATTTTCGTTGAATTGTTAATGGATGCGTGACACTCCGATTAACATTTTCTTTATTTTTCAATTTTTAATTTTGCATTGAGGAACTATGAGCATATTAGTCGATAAATCAACCCGTTTGGTAGTTCAGGGAATTACAGGCGGTGAAGGAACATTTCATACTCAACAAATGATCGCTTACGGCACTAAAGTGGTTGCGGGAGTAACACCCGGCAAAGGCGGCTTGGTATATAACGGAAGCGATCAATATC
The DNA here is from genome assembly GCA_016214905.1 of Ignavibacteriales bacterium. NCBI lineage: Bacteria > Pseudomonadati > Ignavibacteriota > Ignavibacteria > Ignavibacteriales > Ignavibacteriales bacterium. The sequence continues at coordinate 40,715 of JACRMQ010000006.1, forward strand.
CGTTTAAAAAATCAGTGCCGGTTTTTAATACAGTCGCGGATGCCGTCAAAAATGAGAGGGCTAATACTTCCGTGATTTTTGTCCCTTCCAATTTTGCTGCGGAAGCTATTATGGAGGCAGCGGAAGCCGGGATTAAACTTATCGTTGCGATTACGGAAGGAATCCCCGCGCGCGATATGGTAAAAGTTTATGAATATCTTCAACGCACAGGTGCGCGGATGATAGGTCCTAATTGCCCGGGTATAATTTCTCCGGGTAAATCGAAAGTTGGAATCATGCCGGGGTTCATCCATAAACCCGGGAAGGTCGGAATTATTTCGCGCAGTGGAACTCTGACGTATGAAGCCGTATGGCAAGTTACTCAACTCGGAATGGGGCAATCTACATGCATCGGCATAGGCGGCGATCCGGTTATTGGTACTCGTTTTATTGATGCGCTAAAATTATTTAAAGATGATGATGGTACTGACGCTGTAATTATGATTGGTGAAATTGGCGGAACAGCGGAAGAAGAAGCGGCTGATTACATCAAGAAGAATTTCAAGAAACCTGTAATCGGTTTTATTGCGGGGCGAACAGCTCCCCCCGGCAGACGAATGGGGCACGCGGGTGCAATTATCTCAGGTGGTAAAGGAACAGCCGCAGAGAAAATGGCGGCAATGAAGAAAGCCGGAATTCATGTGGTTGAAAGTCCTGCCTTGATAGGCGAGATGGTGAAAAAAGTGTTAGGTAAAAAGGGATCAAAGAAGAAATTTGTTGTTGTATCAAGAAAGAATAAAAAATCAAATGTAAAAAGTATAAGATCAAAAGGAAAAAGTAAAAAATGATTGAACGAACATTGGCAATTTTAAAACCTGATTGTGTCAGGAAGAATTTAACTGGTGAAGTGATAGCTCGGATAGAGAAAGCCGGATTCAAAATTCTTGGAATGAAGAAGCTTAAACTGACTAAAGAAACTGCAGGCGGATTTTATGCGGTGCATAAAGGTAAACCTTTTTATGACGGACTTGTAGAATTTATGAGTTCAGGACCATGCGTCCCGATCGCTCTGGAAAAGGAGAACGCTATTGCCGATTATCGCACTTTGATTGGAGCAACAGATCCGAAAGATGCTGCACCGGGAACTATTAGAAAACTTTATGCCGATAATAAAGGTGAAAATATTGTCCACGGTTCTGATTCAGTTGAAAATGGTAAGATCGAAATTGGTTATTTCTTTTCTGAAAAAGAAATTATTGAACTTAATTAAAATATCAAGATGTTTTTATCAAAGCCGATTCATGTACAGGATCGGCTTTTTTATTCTCCCGCATTTTCTATACAATGGTGAGCAAGCTTATCTGCCCGTTCATTGAGCTTGTTCCCCGAGTGCCCGGTTACCTTGTGAAAATCCACCTCATGTTTTTTCAATAGTTCTAATAATCTCATCCATAGATCCTGATTTTCAACCGGTTTTTTCTTAGCATTTTTCCATCCGTTTTTCAGCCATGATTCGTACCAGCGTTCATTCATGCAATTCACTAAGTAGGCACTGTCTGAGTAGATGCTTATTTTAACCTCTTCCTTTTTTATCGCTTCCAGCGCTTTAATGCAAGCTGTAATCTCCATTCTCTGATTCGAAGTATTTTTTTCGCCTCCGTAAATTTCTTTAGTGAGGTCACCAAAATTTAAGACAGCCCCCCAGCCGCCGGCGTTTTTAGAAAATTGATTCCCTGAACAGGCACCATCGCAATAGATAATTATCTTTTTATTCATTTTAATTGAGTTCTTTGTCTTTGGACTTCATATAGAAAAATTGCACTTGCACTTGAAACATTCAGTGAGTCGGTATTATTCTCCATGGGAATTGATATCAGTTCATCCGATATATTTATTATATTGTCGGAAATACCGTACCCCTCATTTCCTAAAATGATGCAAATGTCTTTGCCGAAATCAGCCGAATTAATGTTTGAGCTATTTGTCAAGTGTGCTGAAATAATTTTAACGGAATAATCTTTCTTTAAACTAAGTAAATCATCTCGAAGATTTGTTGAATGATAAATCGGTAATGCAAAGACACTCCCCATAGAATTTCTAACAGCTCTGCGTAAATATGGACTGCTTGAGTTCTTACCGATCAAAATTGCACCGACGCCTAAACCCGCACAATTTCTAACAACGACTCCGACATTTTCAGCGTGGACGAGTCCATCCAACGCAACAAAAAAATAAGGTCGATTCAACTTCTGAACGATACTGTCTAAACTATTTTGCTTCGGTGTTTCTGCAACTGCCATAATCCCTTGATGCAGGTTAAATCCAACAATCGTTTCAAGCACCGATTTATCAGCGATGAAAATATCAAATTGTTTTTTTTCAAACAGACCTTCAGTTTCTAATTTTGAATACCAGTCGTGTGTTAAAAGCATCGAACGGATAAGCAGGGAGGAAGCCAGAAGACGGTGGACAACTTTCTCACCCTCAGCCACAAAGATCCCTTGTTGGAGGTGCTCAACAGGTCTCCTCAGCGTTAAGTATGGTTCTAGACCCGTTTGACCTAGTGATTCTATGTTGATGATATTCAATTTATTATTCCTAAAATTGCTTCAATTTAACAAAAAATGCGGTGGTTTAAAAATATTTTAAAAAATATCTTGACATTTGAATTCAGAAGTGTTATATTAAAACGTACAAAACGAATATAACACATATAATGAATATTACACCAAATACAGTTTTATCAACGCAGGAATTGGCAATCTTACTTAACGTCACTGAAACAACCGTAAAAAGGTGGGCGGATGTCGGACAGATCAAGTGTACCAAAACACTTGGTGGACACCGGAAATTTAATATTTCCGATGTAATAAGTTTTGCTGAAAAAAATGGATATACTCTTCTCGGGTTGCTTCCACCGCCGATGGATAATGAACAGATGGAGCAATTGCAGTTTGCAGTAATGACAAAAAATTATTCTAAAATATCTGAAGTATTTTTACAGGAAGCATTACAGGGTGATCGCGAAGGTTTAGTAACATTATTGTTGTATCTAATCAGACACCAGATAGGATTTCCAACAATAACCGATGAAATTATTCGCTCGGCACTTGTTAAGATCGGAGATATGTGGGAAAAGGGAGATATCGATATCAATCAGGAACATAGAGCATCACATGCAGTTTCTGAAGCGATGATCAGAATTTTACCAAGTTTGTATAGAAAACCTTCGAACGGGTTATCAATTCTTTGCGCATGTCCGGAAGGTGAATATCATGAAATCGGTTTAAAAGGTCTTGCGTATTCTTTTGAAACCGAAGGATGGAAGGTGCATTACATCGGTGCGAATACTCCGTCGAGCAGTTTAATATCGTTTATAAAGAGATATAAACCTGAACTGGTTGCGTTATCGTTTACGATTGTTAAGGATAAAAAGAAATTGTTCGGCGAATTTGGAATTATCTCAAAACATATTCACTCGTACGGGGGAAAATTTATTGCAGGAGGATTTTATTCGGGAAATTATACCGAAAAAGAAATCCATTGTGATCAAATAATTTTATCTTCAACAGAAGCAATTGCTTATGCAAGGGATGTATTTAATTTACAACCTGGACCAAAGAAGGGCGCGAAAAGTAGTAAAAATAATTAACTCAAATAAAAACAGAAAACTAAAATAAGGAAAATAATAAAATGAAAACAACAGATATTATAGCCTCGGTATTATTAATAGTGGGCGGACTTAACTGGGGAATGGTGGGCCTGTTAAATTTTAATATTGTCACCGCAATTTTCGGTTCGGTGAGCATAATGAGCACAATAGTATATTTACTTGTTGCAATTTCCGCCATCTATCTGGCGATGGTGCTTGGTTCGCTGCAACGCCGACCACAAACAGCAAATATTAAATAAAACAAAACCAATAACAATAAAATATAAGGAAAAATAAAAATGAAAAAATCATTAATAATCTTTGCATTAGCATTAACAACAATATCATCATCACTGTATGCGGCAGATCCAAAGCCAGGTCAATTCGGGCTCGGTTGGTACTCAGCCTCTGCTCCAATAGGCGGCAGAGTATGGGTTAACGAAATGGTTGGCGTAGATATCGGTCTCGGTTTTGCAGACAAAAATGCACTTCAAAGTGATAAGTCGAGATTTCATATCAACGTCGGCGTCCCGGTGAATGTTGTAAGAACCGAGAAAGTGAATTTCTTCATCCGTCCCGGTATTGAATTTCAAACCAATTCACGTATGGTTGGTAACGAAGTAAAGGGAACAACTATCATAAGTGCCGACTTAGGTGCCGAGTGGTTTGTTACCGATCAATTTTCTCTGAGCGTTGGTCATGGCTTACAATTGGAGCAAGTGACCGTAGCTAGGGAAGATAAATGGGGTATAACCGGTCTCAGGGCACTTGGATTCAATAATCTCGGTTTCCACTTTTACTTTAATTAATTAATCATTCATTCATGTTTTATCAGCCCCCGATATTCATAATTGAGAGCGGGGGCTGATACTTTTAATAGAATGATAAGTCGAATAAAATGACAGATCCTAGGCGGATAAAAATACTCAATGACCGTCAATATCTATCCGGTTCAGTGGTCTATTGGATCAGCCGTGATCAGAGGGTTGGTGATAACTGGGCAATTACTTTTGCTCAAGAATTGGCGTTGCAACATCTTGTACCTCTAATTGTCGTTTTCAACCTCCTCCCGGAATTTCTCGGTGCAACGATACGGCAATATGATTTTATGCTTCGTGGGTTTCAAGAATTGGAAAACAAATTACGGAAATATGAGATACCTTTTAATCTTCTTATCGGGTCTCCCGATAAAACTATTCCGAAATTTATTTCCCGACATAAAGTTGGTATATTAGTAACCGATTTTTCTCCATTACGCATTTCTCGTGTTTGGAAAGAACAAGTTGCCAATTCTGTCTCCATCCCTTTTTATGAAGTTGACACACATAATATTGTGCCATGCTGGAATGCGTCGCCTAAGATGGAATATGGTGCGTATACTTTTCGTCCCAAAATCCAGAGATTGCTTCCCGAATTCTTAGATCAATTTCCATCGTTAAAAAAACATCCTTTTTCATTAAAGGATGTCTTCCACCTGACAGATTGGAATAAAGCATACCAATCATTGCACGTGGATAAATCTGTATCGATTATCGATTGGTTGATCCCCGGTGAGAAAGCAGCCCTAAAAATTCTGGAACGATTTATTGAAAAAAGATTCAAGCATTATGAGGCAGGAAGGAACGATCCAAATGCTGATGTTCAATCTGATCTTTCCCCATACCTTCATTTCGGACAAATAGCTGCTCAGCGTGTTGCATATGAGATAAACCGGTTTGGTCACCCGCTGAAATCTGTTGAGGCGTTTCTTGAAGAACTAATCGTGCGCAAAGAACTCTCAGATAATTTTTGCTTTTACAATCCTAATTATGATTCAATGAAGGGATTCCCGGAATGGAGTAGAAAATCTTTGCAGCAGCATGAAAAAGATACAAGGAACATAATTTATACTAAACAGCAATTTGAACGGGGTGGCACTCATGATGCATTATGGAATGCAGCACAAATGGAACTAGTTCAGATCGGTAAGATGCACGGATATATGCGGATGTATTGGGCAAAGAAAATTCTTGAGTGGAGCAAGACACCGGCCGATGCATTTGCCACAGCGGTTTACCTGAACGATAAATATGAACTTGATGGAAGAGATCCTAACGGCTATGCTGGTATCGCATGGAGTATAGGCGGAACGCATGACAGAGCATGGGGTGAGCGGAAAATATTTGGGAAAGTACGTTATATGAATCAATCAGGATGTAAGCGAAAATTTGATACAGATCTTTATATAAAGAAGAATAAAAATAGTAAATGAAAATATTTACTTTGAAATACGAACAGTATATCTCTCGGCCGCGAAACGAAATTTTCACATTTTTCTCGAGGCCAGAAAATCTCGCGCATATCACTCCTACAGCGCTAGGATTTATAATCCTTACGCCTTCACCAATCGAAATGCGGCCCGGTGTACTTATAAGCTATATGATCCGTATCTTTGGTATTCGTGTACGTTGGATTTCCATTATCACCAGTTACGACCCGCCAATGCGGTTTGTCGATGAACAATTACGCGGTCCATATTCATTCTGGCATCATACCCATACGTTTAAAGAACATCAGGGAGGTACGCTCATAACCGATGAAGTCAAATATGCTGTTCCTTTTGGAATTCTTGGAAGAGTTGTGCGCAGGATAATTATTCGTAGACAACTCGATAAAATATTTTCATACCGCGCAGAAGTTATCCGTGAAATATTTTCCGATAATAAATAAGGATGAAAAAATGAAAGTTATTATTGCAGGTGGTAGCGGTTTTATAGGTTCCGAATTAATCCGAAAGTTGCTCGCTTCGAATCATCAGGTGGTATTACTTTCCCGAAAACCTGTTGGGTTTAAGTCGGGATATAATGAATCGTTACAAATTGTAAATTGGAATGGTAAACATGCCGGATCATGGATAAAATATATAGATGGCTCTGATGCAGTGATAAACTTATCAGGAGAAAATGTTGCTTCTAAACGTTGGAGTAACACACAAAAAGAAAATTTGATAAATAGCAGGATTGAACCGACGATGGCAATAGCAGATGCAATATCCAAAGCGGTCAATAAACCAAAAGTTTTTATTAATGCTTCTGCTGCGGGATTTTATGGTAATTTTGGTGACGGAGATGTTTTTGAATCGGAGACAAAAGGTGAGGGGTTCCTTGCTGATTTGTGCGAAGAATGGGAGCGAAATGCAATGGTTACTGAAAAATATGGCGTACGAGTGGTTCTATTAAGAATTGGGGTTGTGCTATCACCTTCCGGTGGTGCATTAAAAAAAATGTTGACGCCGTTCAAGTATTTTATCGGTGGACCTCTTGGTTCCGGAAAACAATGGTTCCCGTGGATTCATTTAGAAGATGTAATTAGAATTATTCAATTTGCAATAGAAAATAATGGAATAAAAGGTGCCTTAAACATTACTTCTCCCAATCCTGTAACTATGAGTGAATTTGCCTATTCACTTGGAAAGGTTTTGAAAAGACCGTCATTATTTCCTGTGCCTTCAATTATTCTAAAATTACTCTTGGGTGAAATGTCGGAAATTGTATTGGGAGGAAGAAAAATCATTCCAAAAAAATTAATCGATGCCGGATTCAAATTCAAATTTATTGATATCAATGATACACTTATAGCTCTTATGAAAAGGTAATTATTCAATGAAATTAATATTAATATACTTTTATTTAATTTTTATTCTAATTAGTCAGAAAGCATATTCTCAACAGAATGATAGATCGGTTGGCAGTATTGCAGGTCATGTCATCGATAATCACACAAAAGCTAATTTGCAAGGAGCGAACATTTTTTTACTCGGTACAAAACTTGGAACTTCTACAGATTCCTTGGGTAAATTTATTATCACAAATGTTCCTGCAGGTACATATTCAATACGTGCGTCTTTACTCGGATTTAATGATGTAATTAAAACCGACATTTTTGTTTCCCCTGCAAAACCGGTCGAACTTAATATCGAACTTGTAGAATCTACTTTTAATTTTGGCGAAGTGGAGGTGACTGCTGAATACTTCCAGAAATCTCCCGATGTACCAGTTAGCAATCAAACACAATCATATGAAGAAATTCGCCGTCTTCCGGGTGGATTCGAGGATGTTGTCCGTGCCGTATCAATTCTACCGGGTGTTGCTCAAGTTCAGGCGGGAAGAAATGATCTGATTGTTCGCGGGGGTGCACCATCTGAAAATCTGTATGTCATAGATAATATTGAAGTGCCCAATATAAATCATTTTGGGACCCAGGGTGCCAGTGGCGGTCCGTTAAGTTATGTGAATCTTGATTTCGTGAACACCACATCATTTTCCAGCGGCGGTTTCGGTGCTCGTTATGGCGATAAAATTTCATCGGTTCTTTCAATCGACCTGAGAGATGGAAGGAAGGATGCTTTTGGTGGAAAGGCGACAATTGCAGCCACTCAGTTTGGTTTGAATCTAGAAGGACCTATATCAGAGAAGGGAGCATATCTTTTCTCCGCACGTCGTAGTTACCTCGATTTTATCTTTAAAGGTGCGGGTTTCGGGTTTGTGCCTGAGTATTGGGATTTTATGACGAAGGCAAACTATGATTTTGACGGGTCAAACCGTATCTCCATAGTTGGAATCGCTGCATTGGACAACGTGCGACTCTTCAATGATACGGATAAGAAAAGATTAGATAATGCACGTATCCTTTACAGTAAACAAAACCAGGGAGTAGCGGGAATTACATGGCGGCATTTATTCTCAAGCGGTTACTCTACCGTTACCTTAAGTCAGCTGTATACAGATTATAGGTACAGACAAAATGATACTTTAATGAATCCGATATTTATCAATAATTCATTTGAGCGCGAGTGGTCGCTGAGAGGGGACATAACTTATGAAATAGTAAAAACGACTGAACTTTCATTTGGAATTCAAAGTAAGATTATCGGTTTCAACAGCAACATAATATTGCCAACTTTTGAGTCGAGCTATGGCAATTTGATTTCGGTAAATTCAAACTTCGATACAACTGCACTGAAAGCATCCGGTTATATCCAATTATCGCACGGTTTTGAACGTTTCCGAGTAACATTCGGAGCCCGGGCAGATCATTTCAATCTGATTGCGAAGAGTTTCGTCATTGCTCCGAGGTTGTCGGCAACGTTTATGCTATCGCCTATCACAAATATTAATGCAAGTGTGGGGAGATATTATCAGTCCCCGTCATACATCTGGCTTGTCTCCAATCCTCTAAATCGTCAATTAAGATATATTGGTGTTAATCAGTTTGTTCTTGGTGTTGATCATCTTTTACGTTCGGATACTAAGATCAGTTTAGAAGGATATATAAAGAAATATTCCGATTATCCTGCAAGTACTACACAACCGTATCTTGTTCTAGCTAATACCGGTGCCGGTTTTGGCGGTTCAACCGAATCGTTCGCGTCTTTCGGGCTTGATCCGCTGATAAGTGCCGGCAGCGGTAATACATTCGGTGTTGAATTATTTCTTCAGAAAAAATTATCGGAAATCCCTTGCTACGGAATTCTAAGTCTCAGCTACAATCAATCGAAATTCAAAGCGCTCGATGGTGTTTCAAGGCCATCAAGCTTTGATCAGCGCTGGATTATGAATATTGGCGGCGGTTATCTGTTCAATGAAAAGTGGGAGATAAGCACGAAATTCCGATTTGCTACGGGCAGACCTTATACTCCGTATAATTCCGACGGCTCTCAAACAAGCGCATATTACAACGGTTCTCGTTTAGGAGTAAATCACAGTCTCGATATCAGGGCAGATCGCCGGTGGATGTTCAGCAGTTGGACACTCATAACTTATGTCGATATCCAGAATATTTATAACCGTAAGCCGGTTGATATTCCTCGATATAATGAAAGGACGAAACAGGTTGAACAATCTAACGCAATTGGTATTTTACCATCGATTGGTATAAGTGCTGAGTTTTAACTAAATTGTTTGCATGAAAGTCGTGAAAGAATTACCAATTCGCATCGGCATCAGCACCTGTCTCCTGGGCGAGAATGTCCGTTTTGATGCGGGACATAAAAAAGATCGCTATCTCACCGATGTTCTCGGAAAGTATTTTGAATGGATTCCCGTTTGTCCAGAACTGGAAGTAGGTATGGGTGTGCCGCGTGAATCCGTACGGCTCGTTGGTTCAACAGATTCCCCTCGAATGGTTGGGCATAAATCAGGAACTGATTGGACTGAGAAAATGATAAAATACTCAGCAGAGCGCGTTCACCGACTTCGAGAGCTGAACCTTAGTGGTTACATATTAAAGAGTGATTCTCCGAGTTGCGGTATGGAGCGTGTTCGTGTGTATGCTGAAAACGGTATGCCTTCGAAAACCGGAGTGGGTTTGTATGCCAATGCTTACTTAAAAGAGTTTCCGTACATTCCTGTTGAAGAAGAAGGGAGATTGAACGACGCAAGGATCCGAGATAATTTTATCGTCCGCGTATTCAGCTACCACAGGTTACAAATGCTTTTTGGAAATGGATTCACTCGCGGCTCGCTTGTGAAATTTCATACGATCCACAAATATCTGCTCCTATCGCACAGTCCGAAACATTATGATCTTCTTGGCAGGATTGTTGCCGATGCTAAAAAATATTCTCCTTCTGATCTCAAGGAAAAATATTGCGCTATGTTTATGGAGGGACTCTTAATTAAATCGACAACAAAGAAAAATGTTAACGTACTACATCATATTCTCGGATTCCTCCGTGAAGAAATTACCGTCATGGAAAGAGACGATATTCTTCGCGTCATCGATGACTATCATCATGAGCTTATACCGTTAATTGTGCCGATAACTCTCATCAAACATTACGTTATGAAGCGGAATGTTCCTTACATCCGCGATCAGGTCTATCTGAATCCCCACCCGAAAGAGTTGATGTTGCGAAACCACGTCTAATTATCATTGTTATTTATCCAACAGAATTATTTACCAAGGAGTATCATTATGAAAATCGGTTTTATCGGTTTCGGATCTCTCGGAAAAGCTATTGTAAAGAATCTTTTATCGAAGAATTATGAAATCGTAGGATGGAACCGAACTAAAGAAAAATTATTTGCTCTTCCGATTGCGCAAGTTGCAACACCTCGAGAAGTAATTCAGAGCACCGATGTTGTAATTCTGAATTTATTCGATAGCATAGCGGTAGATGAAGTATTGAATGGTTCAAATGGTTTATTGTCGTCGGAAATTAAAGGAAAAATCATTATCGATACCACAACAAACCATTTTGCAAAAGTTCTGAAATTCCATTCGCTTGTGAAATCAAAGGGTGGATCATATCTTGAAGCTCCTGTACTCGGCAGTGTTGTGCCTGCGAGTCAGGGTATGCTTACAATTTTAGTCAGTGGTGAAAAGGAAGCATATGATCGGATTAATTCGATTCTGAATTCAATCGGTAAAACAATATATTTTCTGGAAGAACCTGGTCTTGCAACCAAGATGAAACTTGTGAATAATCTTGTGCTAGGCTCGTTTATGGCAACTCTTGCTGAGGCGGTAGTGTTTGGCGAAGCTGTTGGGATTAATAAGGAGAAAGTGTTAGAAATACTTTCAAACGGCGCAGGAAATTCGGGCGTATTGAATGCGAAGAAAGAAAAATTGTTGAAAGAAGATTTCGCGCCGCATTTTTCAATAGCGGCAATCAAAAAGGATATTGGGTATCTGATGGAATTGAAAGATGATGTGAGACTGCAATCGTCGTTAGGAGATGCTGTTAATCAAGTGTTAGAGCGTGCTATCAGCAACGGCTTTAAAGATTCAGATATATCATCTCTGTACGCATCAGTCAAGAGAAAATAATTAACTGAATATTTCTGAATTATAGAATGGCGCGAATGCGGCAGTAAGCGCGGTTTCGAACGATTGCTGTCGCGTTAATAAATCTTTCGTTAAAATTCCCCATGTGCCTTGTTTACTTCGGATATCCGATTGCTTTGCAAATTCATCTATCACCTCGCTTAAGTCCCGTTTGTTATTCATGACTTCCGCAGCAATTTTTTCCGGTACTAAAATATTCCCTGATGAGCCGAAGAATCCCGTAACACCGTTGCTGACGTAAGCCCAGCTTTGTAAAAAGACAAGCTCTTTTTCATCGTGATGCATTGAATGAAAACCACCTTCCATGCCGATAAAGAAATCAGCATGTCGATTTTCAGTTTTAACTGTTTGCTGGAGAAGTATCGTACGCTTTTTAGCGCCTTCCATCAATTCAGTAATTGACCGTGGCATAACAATGCCGGCATCAATTTCGCAAGTAAGAAATTCTGTAGGCGTATCGGTAAAATATTGTTTGATTGATTCGAAACATTTCTTTACCGCCTCAACTTTTGGTCCGCGTTTAGTGGCAATTGCTATAATCATAAAATATCGTTGAATGATGTGTAAGAATAATTTGAGTAAAATAATTTTCAGTTCCAAATAAAAATGCCCCACTTTTCAGTGAGGAATTTGATTTTTGTGGGCGCTGAGGATTAACGAATAAGTAAATTTAGTGTTGTCATTCCCGAATGCTTCTATCAGGAATCCATGAATCTGAATAAATCTGGGGACTGGACTCCCGCTTAAAAAGTGCGGGAGTGACAGTAAAAGATTATTTTTGTTAACTCCCGCACGCTCTGAACCACCTGAGCTAATTCCCGATTTACTTTGTCGTTTAAACATTGAGTTACTAAATTCAAAATCCCGCTTGAGTGCGGGATTTTCGTTCGTGGGTGCTGCGGGGATCGAACCTGCGACCTCCGCCTTGTAAGGGCGGCGCTCTGAACCAGCTGAGCTAAGCACCCGAAAATTTTTCTTTCCCGTTTCGTTCCCTGTTAGGAACTCAACGGGATTCTGAAAATGACATACACCTTAGCTTCACCCGCTTCGCGGTCTCGCTAAGTTGTGTCATTTTCGAAGAGCGGGAGACCGGGATCGAACCGGCGACGTTCAGCTTGGGAAGCTGACATTCTACCGCTGAATTACTCCCGCAATCTGTTAAATTAGCAGATTTTAAGTAGATACCTGCTGATTTTAAGAATCACATTAGAGTTAATAAGAAAATAACAGAATCAATATAAGAAAAACGGTTCAGAAAAAGAAATTATTATTTCCTTTACATTTGACAGTTGAGATTGTTATTGGTAGATTGCATAAGGTAAATTGTATATGTCGGGAATTAATTTCATGCTAACCTCATTCAATAAATATTATCGTCAATTTTTAATTGTGATGTTTATTATTATCACAGCATTCGGTTGCGCATCAATCTTTGATATACATAAACCCGAAAAAAATGTGAAAGAAGAAATCTCGGATAAGTTATATTATCTGACAAGCGAATTACAACAAGATGAATTAAGTAAACTTACCTCTGATGAAGAAATATACGCTTTTGAGAACAATGTTTGGCTTATCTACGATCCAACTCCGCAAACTTCTAAAAATGAATTTAAAGAAATTTATGAAGAAAGATTCGGTCATGCTAATCGTTATTTCAAAGAATGTGGTAAAGAAGGATGGAAAACTGATCGGGGCAGAATATATATTTTAAATGGATCTCCTTATGATGTGATTCGTGAACCATTTCATCAAAATACAATTGGAGATTATAATTCTGATTTGAATTCAATAAATGTTAAATTTAGTCATATCATGATTAAAGAAGTTGAAATTTGGACATATAATAAATCTGCACAATCAAGTAAATTCCAAAATGTTTTTTCGCACAACAATCTCGGTATGACACAATACGTTTTTATAGATATGATTGGAAGTGGCAGTTACCGACTTATGCAATCTACTGAAGATATGGAATTAGATGATCCAAGAGTGCATTTTAATTATTTCAATCTTAGGTAGATAATCAGATGGCAAAATTCGATAACATACTTTTCTGGTTATTTTTGTCGGTAATAATCATCAGTCTAAGCTGGTCTGCTTTTGCATTCTACCGTGCGTTCAAGAATGCCGATTATAGAAAAGACCCGGATGGTTTTAAGATGTTTATCTGGTCGGTTGCCGGTTTAGCTGGACTTATTATTGCCGGAATGAGCGCTGCCTATATTTTATTGCCTATAATCTTCCATTATACAGAATAATTTGAGGGTTTTGATGCCCGTCATTTGCTCTCTCCCTAAATTCCTCGTAAATTATAGCCATTCAAAAATAAATACATAGATATGAAATTCTCAAAAGATGTTTTGAAAATAAATACAAAAGCAGAAATTGAAAAAATTGCTTCCGCAATCCGTGAACACGTTATCGATACACTTCATAAAAGAGGTGCGGTGGTTGGAATCTCCGGAGGAATTGACAGCTCAGTTTGCGCCGCGCTTTGCGTTAGCGCTCTGGGTAAAGAAAATGTTTTCGGTTTATTTATGCCCGAACGAGATTCATCATCGGAATCACTCTTGCTCGGTACTTTATTGGCAAAAACTTTTGGCATAAATTCGATAGTGGAAGATATCAAGCCATTATTGGAAGGGGCAGGATGCTACCGCCGGCAATCTGAAGCGATACGTGAAGTATTTCCTGAGTATGGATATAATTGGAAATCTAAAGTAACCATTCCATCAATTTTGGATAAAGAAAGATTAAATGTTTTACGCATAACCGTTGAATTACCAACGGGAGAACAAAAAACCACTCGCATGCCTATAGGCGCTTATCTTAAACTCATCGCCGCAACAAACTGGAAGCAGCGTTCACGAAAGATAATGGAATATTATCACGCCGACCGTTTGAATTACGCAGTTTGCGGTACACCGAACAGATTGGAATATGATCAGGGTTTCTTTGTTAAGAATGGCGATGGCAGCGCCGACTTCAAACCAATCGCCCATTTATATAAATCTCAGGTGTATATGATCGCTGAAGCTCTTGGAGTTCCGAAGGAAATCAGATCGAGACCTCCCACAACCGATACTTATTCTCTTCCACAAACGCAGGAAGAATTTTATTTCGCTTTGCCGTACGACAAAATGGATTTATGTTTGTATGGCATCAACCATAATATTTCTCCCGCAGATGTTGCACCGGCAGTTGAATTAACGGCAGAGCAAGTTGAACGTGTTTACAAAGATATAGAATCAAAAAGGCGAGGAACAAAATTCCTTCATTTAAGTCCGCTTCTTGTTGAACCGGTTATCGAGATAAAACATTAAAATATTATGTGTGGAATTGCCGGACATGTAAATTTACGCGATAATTTATCTCCACCATCAGTTGAATTATTAGGACAAATGATTGGTGCACTCCACCATCGCGGACCGGATGAGTTCGGTTATTACCGCGATGCATACGCCGGACTCGCTCACGCGCGCCTTTCCATAATTGATCTTTCAACCGGTCAGCAACCGCTATGCAATGAGGATGAAACGTTATGGCTTATTTTAAATGGTGAAATTTTTAATTACGTAGAATTGCGGAATGAACTTAAACGTTATCATCATCAGTTCCGGACTCAATCCGATACCGAAGTGATAGTTCATGCATATGAACAATGGGGAGAAGATTGCTTCAGTAAATTTAACGGTCAGTGGGCAATAGCGTTATGGGATAGTAAACGAAAAAGATTTATCCTTTGCCGCGATCGGGTGGGAGTTCGTCCTATCTTTGTTTATGAAAAAAATAATCAGGTGTGGTTCGCAAGCGAGGTAAAAGCAATATTCGCCGATCCTTCCATTACTCGTGAAATTAATCCAATTGGAATGGATCAAATCTTCACATACTGGGGTACTGTTGCGCCTGTATCAATATTTTCGGGCATAGAAGAAATTCGACCCGGTACGATGAGGATATATGATGTCGGTGGAAATCAACGCGATAAAATTTATTGGCAACCCTCGTTCCCGATCATTGATAAAGAAGAACGACAGCAGATCAATAAAATGAAGTTGCATGAAGCTACTGAAATTTTAGATGAAAAGTTAATGAATGCCACCAAACTTAGAATGCTTCGTTCAGATGTCCCTGTTGGAAGTTATTTGTCGGGTGGGCTCGATAGTTCACTTGTTTCATGGATGGGGCGGCAGGTTAAAGAGGGAGAGTTTAAAACATTTTCCATCAGGTTTGCAGATGCTGAGTTCGATGAAACGGAATATCAACGCATCATGGCATCCACACTCGATAGCGAACATCAGGAAATTACGGTAACCGGAAAAGATATCGCGGAAATATTTCCCGATGTTATTTATCATACTGAACGACCGGTATTACGAACCGCTCCGGCACCGCTTTATTTACTCTCTAAACTTGTAAATAATTTCGGTTTCAAAGCTGTGCTCACGGGTGAAGGTGCTGATGAAATGTTCGCCGGCTACGATTTATTCAGAGAAGATAAAATTCGCCGGTTCATGGCGAATAATCCCGATTCGAAAATTCGTTCAAAACTTTTCGATAAATTATATCCGTATCTCGCCAGATCGCCACAACAGGCAAAGGGGATGGCAATCGAATTCTGGAAACGCGGACTTGACAAAGTTAACTCATCTTCTTTTTCACACGATCCACGTTGGAATACAACATCTAACCTGAAGAAATTTTTTTCTGATGAGATTCAAAAGAAGCTTCAAGCAAAAAAATATCCCGACATCTTGGCTGATCTTCCAATAGAATTTTCATCATGGGATCAGCTTTCTCGTGCGCAATATCTGGAAATCTTAACTTTATTCTCACCTTACATCATCTCATCCCAGGGTGACCGGATGCTGATGGCTCACTCTGTAGAGGGTAGATTTCCATTCTTGGATAAAGATGTAATGGAATTCGCGAATAACCTTCCGCCTGAATATAAATTGATCGGACTAAATGAAAAGAACATCCTGAAACGTTTGGCGAAAGGAAAAATTCCCGATGCGATCATCAACCGGAAAAAGCAGCCATATCGTGCACCGGATGCGGTTAGTTTTCTTTTGGAAGACGCGCCGGATTATGTTGATGAAATGTTCTCTGAACAATCACTTGTCAGAACTGGATTATTCAATCCAAAGACTGCACGTTCACTATTCGAGAAATGCAAATCAGTTATTAAAACAGGTAAATCAATTCTGAGTAATAACGATAACATGGGAATTGTGGGGATTTTATCTTCACAGCTTTTATATTTTAAGTATATTCCGTATAATGATTACTCAAATCGCAGAAAGATAGAATTTAAAACAAGAATTGATAAGATTGGTTGAGAAAATAAAAAATGGTAAAGGATAAAATATGACGAGCGAGGAAATCGGAATTTCGGTTAGTAAATATATCAGTAAAACTTTCCTGTTCGACGAGAAGAAAAAGGTCGATGAAAATGTTTCATTGTTAGAGACAGGTGTCATAGATTCTACCGGGGTTCTGGAGTTGATATCATTTCTTGAATTGACATACAATTTAAAATTTGAAGATGATGAACTGATCGGTGAAAATTTCGATTCGGTAGGAAAGATCAAGAATTTCATGGCAAAGAAACTCTCACTTCCAACCAATTGATTCCATGGCGGTTAGTGAATACTTATTAAATTCCCTCAAACTATTTCCAGAGAAGGAAGCGCTAGTCTGCGGGAGTGACCGATATAGTTACAAGACAATCGGTAATGCTGCCTTTTCACTTTCGAATTTTCTAATAACTAACGGTTTGGAAACAGGCGACCGTGTCGCGATTATATTAGATAATTCTCTTGAAGCTGTCGTTTCAACTTTCGGAATCGCAGAAGCGGGTGGAACATTCGTTTTCATACCTTCTGCTACGCCGGTTGAGCGGATGGGATACATCCTTAAAAACTGCCAACCGAAATTTCTGATCGGATCAGCTTTAAAAATCGGACAGATTTTGGAATCGGAGAAAGAATGTTCGGTTTTACCTGTTAACATCCTGGTTGGAAATCAAGAAATTCCACATAATGCAATCCGGTTCGAAACTACATGCATTTCAACAAATAGTGGGAAGAAAAATAAAATTTCGAATGAAGATGTTGCGGCAATAGTATATACCTCCGGATCGACCGGGAAACCAAAAGGTGTGATGCTCACACACCGCAATTTTGATGTCGTCACTGAATCTGTAATAGAATACCTTGAACACACTCCTGATGATAAAATTTTAGATGTGCTGCCGCTTTCAATCACTTACGGATTGATGCAATTACTAGTGACCTTCAGGTCAGGCGGTACTTTGGTTCTCGAAAAAGGATTCGGGTATCCTTATGAAATAATAAAACGATTGAAGGAAGAAAAAATTTCAGGATTTGCAGGAGTACCGACGATTTATTCAATCATAACGCATCTTCAACTGGAAGGGGAAACATTCCCACACCTCAGGTATATCACTAATGCCGCCGCCGCGATGCCGTATAGCTTCATACCGAAACTAAGAAAAATATTCCCGACGACGAAAATTTATTTGATGCACGGACTAACCGAGTGTTTGCGTACTACATATTTACCGCCTGATCAGATAGATAAAAAACCCACTTCTGTAGGTTTCGGAATGAAGCATGTCGAATTATTTATCGAGGATGAGGAAGGAAATCGGTTATCGAGCGGTCAGGTGGGTGAGTTATGCGTGCGCGGGCCGAATATCATGAAGGGATACTGGAATGATCCTGAAGCTACCGCAAGAGTAATAAAAAAAGATAAGAAGACAGGTGAAAAAGTTCTTCACTCGGGAGATATGTTCACGATCGATGATGAAGGATATTTTTATTTCGTGAGCAGATCTGATGATGTTATCAAAAGTCGCGGAAAGAAAGTGAGCCCGCTTGAAATTGAAAATGTAATATACTTATGCGAAGACGTTTTAGAAGTGCGCGTCATCGGAGTCCCTGATGACCTTCTTGGGAAAGCGATTAAAGCCGAAATTGTTTTGAAGAAAGATTCCGGCACAACAGAAGATTTCATTAAATCACATTGCAAAAGTAAACTTGAAGATTTCCAAATTCCGCAGATCGTCCACTTTGTAAAATCACTCCCCAAAACTGCCGGTGGCAAAATAAAACGGATATAATCACCCGTGATACTCGCAGGTTCAATCAATTCAATAAATTAAAAGAACCACAAATCGCCTTCAAGTCGTGAGAGAAAAGCGTCTCCTGCCTGAATTGCATTCATGATTTCCTGATTTCTGGAATGAATGCACATCCAGTTTCTTCCGGGTATAAACAAATTAAGTCGGTCAGAAAATTCTTTCATGAAGTGTGGATCTAATCTCCCGCATAATTCAACTGTCTTCCCCTCCCACGCTTCATTATAAAGGTGTGCGATAACCTGTTTTATTGTTCGCGGTTCTGCGGCAATTTGAATTACCTCGCTGCGCCCACCTGTTTTTAAATTGTATAAATACCATCCAAGCAACCTATCACTATCGTCATAAACTGCTTTTTTCCGGAACGATCCGAAGCGCTTTTCTTTCTCCAGCATGTAAAATAACCATTCAATCGATTTATGATCATAGCTCGGATGTAATTTTCTGAACGAACTGAACCGGGAAATGGAATCAAAAAATTCTTGAATCGTTAAATCTTTTGTATATCCCGGTGGTTTTGGAGGACGCAAAGGATTGAACGGAATATTAGAAAGGATTACGTCACCGGCAGATATAATTTGTCCCAGAATATTATCCGTACCGGATTTATTCTTCTTTAATATAGAAGTAGCAAAACCAAACGGACGATATGGACGTCGCCAGTAAACACTTCCGTGAAAAACTGTAACACCTCCGAGTCTTTCCCATATAGTTCGTGAGACATCAACGCCCCGATCGGTGAAAGATAAATCCTGAGGTCCTTTGAAGAATTGTTTTTTTAATTGTAAACTTGCCAACGTTGATTTATCAGCCATCAAATGCTGGCTTACACCAACTCTGATCAATTTACCGTTAAAAATCATCTGTCTTGGAATGACAGCCATAAAACCGCTGATTCTTCCATCAGGTTCTATGTGCACAAGTGAACTAATTTCCGGATCGTACCATGGATTCCGAAAGCAAGCTTCTTCAAAAATATTTTTTTGAATATCGTAGCTGAGAGAAGAACTTTCGGGAAATAATCTCGTGTTCAACTCTATTATTTGGGGTATATCATCTATTTGAAAATTTCTGACTAAACCCATCGTTTTGATTCCACAATTGTTGATAATCAAAATGTAATGTTGAAATATACAAATAATTTCGAGAAAAATAACTGGTAATCAATAAATCATAATTTTCTTTTGTATATTATCCAGATATGAATAAAAATGAAGAAATAGTATTACAACTTAGTCACCTCTCAGGCGATGGTAAGGCGGTAGGTAAATTAGACGGTTTGGTGGTTTTTGCTGATAATGCCGTTCCTGGTGATCTTGCCCGCGTTAGAATTTGGAAAGTTAAAAAAAATTATGCCGAAGGCAGGGCAGTTGAAATTTTAGAGCCGTCTGAACATCGGGTATCTGCAAGATGCAGGCATTTTGGAATATGTGGCGGTTGCCGCTGGCAAAATCTTTCATACCAAGCGCAAAAAGAATTTAAAAGACTACATATTGAAAATGTTTTTAAACATATCGGAGAATTCGATTTACCGAATGTCCTTCCAACAATCGGAACAGAGTCGCCTTATTTTTACCGGAATAAAATGGAATACACTTTTTCTAACCGTCGATGGCTGACACAAGATGAAATGAATTTGATCCAGATACCGGAGAATGAGGTCGCGCTCGGTTTTCATGTACCCGAAAGATTCGATAAAGTATTGAATACGACGGAATGTTTTTTGCAATCTGAAATCAGTGCCCAAATCGTAAATAAGGTGAGAGAATTTTGCCGATCAAATAATCTTAGTGTCTACTCAACAAAAACACATGAAGGGTATCTGCGTCATTTGGTGATCCGTGACAGTAAGAAAACGGGCGAGATGATGATTAATCTGGTAACAACGAATTTTGAAAAAGAAGTTATCGAGCAATTTACACAGATGTTGAGAAACGAATTTCCTCCGATCACAACAATCGTCAATAATATAACCGAACGTAAATCGATGATAGCCATAGGTGAAACTGAAAAGATAATGTTCGGACCGGGATATATCACCGAAAGATTGGGAGATTATACGTTCAAAATTTCAGCGAATTCATTCTTTCAAACGAATACCATGCAAGCAGAGAAATTGTATGATATCGTAAAAGATTTTGCCGATTTAAAATCGAGTGATGTTGTTTACGATCTCTATGGCGGTACAGGCACGATCGCGATTTATTTATCGGACGCTGTTGAAAGGGTAATAGGTATCGAAGTTGTAGATAGTGCGATACATGATGCCGAAAAAAACGCGGAAGTGAATCACATCGCGAATTGTTATTTCTTGCAGGGAGATTTAAAAGATCGGCTCACCACGGATCGCTCTTGGTTAGCCGAGCATCCTGAACCGAGCGTGATTATCCTTGATCCACCGCGGAGTGGAGTACATGCGAAAGTTATTGATCAGATACTGAAAATAAAATCTCAGCGTATCGTTTACGTCAGTTGTAATCCCGCTACGCAAGCACGCGATTCCAAATTGCTTGCGGATGGAGGTTACTCGCTTCAAAAAATACAACCTGTCGATATGTTTCCTCATACAGATCATATCGAGAGTGTGGCGCTTTTCACTCTTCGGTAATTTTCTTTCCGACAAATATTGTCGCCGCCCCAAATGTCAGACGACGTGCTTTCAATTCAACGTATCCGGCTTCTCTCATTAATTCTAGAAATTCATTTTCGTCGGGGAATGCTTCAATCGATCGTGGAAGATAACTGTATGCGGAATTATGACGGGAAATGATTCTGCCGATAACAGGCAGAAGAAATTTCGCATGAAAGGAATAAAGCGCGGAGATGATTGGTGAACGGGGATGTGTGAGTTCCAGTATCACAGATATTCCGCCGGACTTCAGCACCCGATACATTTCTTTCAGCGATAATAACCTGTCTTCAAAATTACGAATACCGAACGCGACGATGGTTCCGTCGAATATCCCGGTTTGGAATGGAAGCTTATGCGCGTCCACTGCTGCACATTGAATAATATTATTATTCTCGCGTTGTTCAATTTTTTTCTTGCATTCCAACAGCATCTTCATGGAAAAATCTGTGGCTACAACGGACTGAGGATGAAGGCGTAATAATTCTAATGAAACATCACCGCTTCCGGCGGCGATGTCGAGAAAATCACCGTTGATTTTTTCCTTAAAAATAATTACCGCCCGCTTTCGCCAATTTCTATCAAGTCCGAAACTGATCAGTCGGTTTAGGAGATCATATGTAGGCGCAATTCCGTCAAACATTTTTCGGATGGCTGATGATTCTCTGTGCTGTATATCCTTCATGAGCGGCATCACCATTAATTTCTTCAATTTTGGGTGAATTTGCAAATCGGTATAAAAAATCTTACGAGAAAACGAAAAATAATCTTGCTTTTAAATATACTTTCTTGTATGTTCAAAATGGCAATAATTTAGGGCACGGATATCAGCGGAGTCAAAAATATAAAAAAATGGATTTTACTTGCATTGATATTTCAAAATATAATCTTTGCAGGAACTTCAACAAAGAATATCGTAGCATCTCACACTACTGAATCAATTTCGATCGATGGTTTGCTGGCAGAACAATCATGGTCTGCGGCTGTGCAGGTTTCGGGATTTGTGCAATTCGACCCTGATGAAGGAGCTATAGCCACCGAAGAAACATCTGTTCGCGTCTTGTACGATGACGACGCGCTGTATGTAGGTGTGTTTTGTTTCGATTCAGAACCTGATTTGATAGTTCACCAATTGACGCGCCGTGACCGGAGCGTGCAGGCAGATAGATTTTCGGTGATGCTCGATTCGTATTATGATCATAATACCGCATTCTTGTTCAGCGGATCTGTATCGGGAGTGAAATCGGACGGTGTATTGTCTCACGATGGTTTGGTGTACGATGTTCAGTGGGATGCTGTATGGGATTTCGCGTCGAATATTTTCGATCATGGCTGGACGGCGGAATTTAAAATTCCTTACAGCGCTCTTCGATTTTCGAATCAGGATACAGAATATGTTTGGGGTGTAAATTTCCGTCGTTACATCGCCCGGAAGAAAGAAACAGATGAATGGGTGATGATTCCCCGGGCAGAAGTTCCGCAAGGTACCATATCATCTGTATCAAAAATGGGCAATCTATCAGGTATCGCAAACATTCATCCTCCGCTTCATATTGAAGTTCTTCCGTATCATGTTTCCAAAGGAAGTTTTTTGAATCAGCCATCTCCATTTTCATTGCGCAAAGATTATGATCTAAACTTTGGCGTCGATCTGAAATATGGAATAACGAACAATTTCACTCTCGATGTCGCCATAAATCCCGATTTCGGTCAGGTGGAAGTTGATAAAAAAGTATTAAACCTGACAGTCTTCGAAACGGAATATCCGGAAAAACGCCCTTTCTTCCTTGAGGGATCTCAAATATTTTCATTTGGAAATGGTTTCGATAACAAGCCGTTACCGTTGCTTTATTCGCGCCGCATCGGGAAATACCCGTCTCAATATATTAATAAATATATATTCGGTGCAGATACTTTATACCCCGGATACAACAGTACTTATGCTGACAAGCCGGAGGTAACAACAATTTTAGGCGCAGCTAAGTTTTCGGGCAGGACTGATGATGGTCTGGTAATTGGCGCGCTGACTGCCGTGACAGACCGTGAAGAAGCCGTTCTCGAAAATTTGGATGATAAAAAATTCCCGTCAATCATGGTTGAACCGAGAGCGAGTTATAACGCTATAAGACTTTGGAAGAATTTGTGGGATTGTGCCTCATCCGGATCTTTCGGTTTGATGGCAACAAGTTCATTGAAAGAAAACCAATCTCCATCGTACACCGGAGGAATTGATTGGAATATTAATTTCGGTGATGGGGTTTACGGTATCGACGGTTATCTCGCCGGATCAGAATCAAAATTCTATACCGATAAAAATTTGTCTGGGTCAGCCGGAAAAATAGCTGTCGGAAAATTGCGAGGTGAAAACTGGTTCGCATTCACCGGATACGATTTCGCCACAAAAAATTTTAACATCAATGATCTCGGTTTTTATTCCAAGCCGAGAGAACATGGGGGTTATTTCCAATTATCATATAAAAATGATAGAGCGGAAACGCCATTATGGCGCTATGTGCTTACTGTGCAATCTAATTACAGGTGGAACTGGAATGGCATCAACACAGTTAAAGAGTTTGAGATTGAACCTGTATTTGAGTTCAGAAATTTCTGGCGATTGAGTCTTGATTATTATCATGAGATGCCGTCGTACGAAGACGAGAACCGCGGGATAATCGGATTATATAAAAAACCTCCCGGCAATAAAATATTCGGGATATTGCAAACCGATTCACGTAAACCGATCAGCGCCACGCTGAACTGCGGGTTTATGAAATACAATAACGGTTCGCAAACGCTACAATCTGTAGTTGAAGCTACGATTCGCCCGCTAAGTTGGATAGAATTTGTTCCCGGCTTCACTTTCATGAAAACTGATAGAGAAGAGGCTTGGGTGGTTGGCGCTTATTCCGGCGGATATAATTTGTTCGGAGATCGGGATGTTGATTATTTTGATTTATCTTTGAAAGGCACAGTGACATTTACGCCGAATGTAAGCTTCCAGTTTTTCAATCAGATAATGCTCGCGAAATGGAAATATGTAAATTTAAAAACTTTAATCGCCCCCGATCAACTTCCGTTACTTCCAATTGATCAACAATATTCACCTGAATATTTCATGAAAGTTTTTAATGCCAATATAGTTTTCAGATGGGAGTATTTACCAGGGAGTACATTCTTCTTGGTTTGGACACAAGGTCGGCAGGGATACGATGGTTTATATGAACAATCTGTAGGGAGAGATTTCCATGATGTGTTCAGTTTACCGATGGATAATGTGATTCTTGCCAAGATTAGCTATTGGTGGAGTTTTTGAAATAAACATTCCTGGCGCAAAATTCTCTCTTGCCGGACCTGTTGCATAAAAAATCCCGAGGTCGCTATCATAATTTCTCGCTCTGAAGTTGTAAAGGTTAACATCAAAATTCCCGCAAAAAAGAATTGCGGGACAGGCAAATTCCTGTCCTGTAAACCTGTAAGCCATGTTTACGCCTATCGAACCACGCTGCAATGTGCCGTATGCATCGTAATCATAAGTGGAGCTAACTGCACCATTTGAGTCTCTCACGGTTCTTGTACTTCCTTGAGAATCAATGTTTGTGTTGACCTTATTCCCCTATGAAGTTCTCATTTAATAAAATATTTTTTCATTCCTTACAAATTCTATATTTGAAAATTATTGTATTTGTTTTGTTCGTAAAAAAATGCCAATTAAGAAAGCAATAATGGTTAAAATTAGATATATGAACATAAATACTTTACCTTTTTCAAACGCACTATCACTTATCTTAAACTCCATAATATCTTTTTTCTTAACTAGTAACTTTAAAATGATATATCCGGGAATAATGTAATATAATCCGAATTTAACAAACATTGTTGCATTACTTCCATCAAATACTTTTAATATTTCATGTGCATCGAATATTATCAAAATAAAAATAATATTTAACCAGATCAATATTAATGCCGTAAAAATGGCAGATTCATATTCTATATCTTTTGAATTTTTTAGGTTTTCATGAAATTTGTACAATATGAAAACCATAAATGTAAGTAGTCTCTTCATGATCATCTATCACGCAAATTTTGAATCAAATTATTCTACCAATCATTTAGTTTGTTTTTAATATAATACTTTATTTGGGTTACTTCAACCTACAAAATTTTATTAAGCAACGTAATCATCGCATTCATTACATAGTCGTAAACTTATTTAGGATGTCTTAGGTTAAATGTTCACGTTATTTGCATAACAGCGCAACCATCTCGTGGAAAAAACGGGGAGGAGGTTGCGGCTACTTAATGTTGTCAAAATAAATGTTCACGTTGTAAGCCAAACGGTGCAATCATCTCTGGTTAAAGCCGGGAGGAGACGATGTTCTGAAGAGTTGTTCCGAAGGATTGTGGCTACGCGGGATAGTGGGGAGACGGCCGGGATTTGATTCATATCCAAACAAATTCTTTCATTTTTCGTACCAAAGTTATGTAATTGTCAACCTTTTATCCAAAAATATGTCTAATCAGCAGTACAAAAAGAAAAGGAAGCCCGATGCATGAAAGCTGCAGATGAGCAGCAGTTAATCCTTCGGGTGCGAGAAGGAGACCATGAAGCGTTTCGCCTCCTGGTTGAACGATATATGAAATATGCCTATAACATTGCCTATGGATTTGTCGGTGATCATGATGATGCCGAAGATATTGCTCAGGAATCGTTTGTTAAAGTGTACGAGGCAATCAAATCGTTCCGAGGCGATTCTGCGTTTAACACGTGGCTTTATCGCATAGTTACCAATTTGTCGCTCAACCGTGTCCGACAAAAAAAGATTAGCATAACGAACATGAGCATTGTTGAAAATAGTGCGGTTCAAACTGGCGATTTCCTCAAGGTGCAGCATGCCGAGGAATCAAGAGCAATTATCGAGAAGGCGCTTCATGAACTTCCAACACTTCAGCGTGCCGTTGTAATTTTAAGGCATATTAATGGATTATCCACCAAACAGGTTGGCGAAATACTTCGCTGTTCCGAAGGTACTGTTAAAACTCATCTGCATCGCGGCATTCTTAAAATGAGAACAAAAGTTGAAATTCTAAAAGATGAACTGGTATGATCAGGCATAAGAAAATACAAATTCAATTGTATGATTATCTTCAAAATGCACTTCCGGAAAGTGATAGAAAAATTGTTGAAAATCATCTTCGGTCGTGCGAGGTATGTAAGCGTTCAGTTGAAGATGTGAAAAAAGTGATAGATAAATTTGAATCCGTTACCGCTCCCGCTGATGAAAGGAATGCAGAGTATTGGAATAATTTCGCCATGAGTGTGGAGAGGAAAATTCACACTCGCCGGAATAAATTGATCGTTTCAAATATTATCGATCAGCTATATTCTCTTTTTGTCATAAATAAAAAAACGACTATCGCGTTTTCCACAGCGATGATTTTAATATTTGTTGTTGGATTATGGTACACGAATGAATTACGAACGATAAAGAGTCCGGCGTATAGGAGTTCTGCTGAAAATCAAGACACAATTTTGGTGGAGAAACGTGTTGGAGATTATTTCAGGAAATCGAAAACATTGCTGGTAGGATTAACTAACCTTGAAGTGGATCAAGGGCAATCACTTGATCTCAATACCGAGCAAAATATTTCCAGGGAATTGATTAACGAATCGAGAAATCTTCGTCGGCAGCCGATAGATATCCGGTCGGCGGAATTGATCGGAGATATGGAAAATCTGCTTGTAAATTTTTCGGAAATCGGTTCACGGACAAACCATCCTGAGTTTGAAAATATCCGCCAAAAAATTTATCGCGACAATTTGTTATTCAAAATTAGAATGGCAGAGTTTGAATTCAGTGAAGCGATGCAATCACGTTTAAAGATTCACCCGAAGAACAAAATTCCATGAAAACTCTATTTTTAATTCCAGTATTATTTTCGGTAGTTTCAATCATCACATCATCAGCGGAATGCCATCCGCAAATGACAAATTATGATGTTGATTATAATCTGTTGGATGATTATGAAAATGCTGTCGTGGAAAATGATCAGGATGATCCTGCTTATTCGTTATATAAAAATGCTTATACAGATATTTTACACGAAGATTGGCAGCGTGCTTATGAAAAGATGGATAAAATATTGCGTCACTTTCCTCAATCTTTCCTCAAAGATGATGCCGAATATTGGAGTGCTTATGCTTTGAGTTACCTCGATGAAAAAAAGGCAATGTCGACATATGAAAATTTTATCAAACTAAATCGCGGCAGTCGATATTATACTGATGCGGTAGCCGATCTTACTGAATTAAGATTAAAAAATAAAAACAATGCTTCAGCGAAATGGGATAATCGTCATATAAAAGTCTACGTAAAAAATGATGGTGAGATGGTAGGCGAGGGAATACGGAAGATTAAAATCAACACCGATAAAATTGTCATCGGAGAAGGACCTGAGACTTTAATAGTTGGAAAGGGGAAAATAACGATACGCGGTGACGGGAATAGTTATTCGTATTCATATAATATTTCCTCGAAATTAAAATCGGTGGAGCGGGTTCTTCAGTATCACACCAAACGAATTAACCGGTTGCAAGAGATACAAGATCGGGTTGATCCAAAGCCTCTTACAAAACAGAGAGAGATAAACGTTGTGGTGGATACTGATGAGATGAAAGAAAGTGAAAATAATTTCAGAAAATTAAGAAAAGTTGTTCTCGATTTAAACCAGCCGCTAGATGCAAGAGAAACAGCTCTGATGAATCTATCTGCATTTAAGAAAATAGATGTTCTTCCGGTTTTCGTCGATGTGGCAAAACGGGATACATCTGAAGATATTCAATTCATGGTCGTAGATATTTTGAGTAATAAGGAAAAGTCGATTTCTGTTTTAATAAATTTGTTTAATAATATTCCACCGGGCAGAAAACAACAGCGTGAAATGGTTTTCTATCGAATAGCGGAGAATGGTGGAGAGGAAGCTGTTGATTTTCTGAAGGATATCGCTTTATCGAACGAAGAAAATGATTTTAAAAATCAAGCTATTTATTTTCTCGGCAGTATCGGAGGTTCCAAATCGCGAGAAGCATTGTTAGAGATATTAAATGGAAAGTAAATATTTCAGTCATTGATATTTCTCCGCGATCTCCGTTTCAACAAATGTTGATTCCCACCGAATAATTTCTTAGTTTCTGAAGTCATTTTAAACATTATCCCCAAAACAGGAGATTTTATGAAGAAGATCTTTTTTATACTATTACCGTTCGCGATACTATTTCTTCAGGCACAGGAAAAGCAACAAAATAAGTCGGAAAAAATAAAAGTAGGTGATTTGGTAAATATTAATTTTATCGGTTCGAATATCATATCTAAAAAAGCCGAACTTGTCATATGTGAAGCATATATTGATCGAACTGATCTTGAGCCGTTGTTGCTTGAAATTCCGATGACGAAGAGCGCATCTGGCTGGAGTTGCACTTTAGAACTCTCTGATCCAAAATCTCGATTTATAGTTTATAGATTTGTTTCGGGCGATCTGAAAGATGATAATAATGGAGAACCGAACATGATAACAGTTTACACTAAAGATGCCAAACCAATAGAAGGTTCCCATTTGTCCGCTGGAAATTTTTATTTAACGGGTAGATATTTTGAAATTAAAAGAAAAGCTGATCTGAAGGAAGCTCGTAAAGAATTTGAGTTGGAGAAAAAATATTATCCTCGTTCCTGGCAGGCAGCGTTAGGAATTATTGATGTCGATTTGAAAGAAAATTCATTCGATGAGAAAAAAACAAAAATTAAAAAAGCATTGGAAAAATTATACAAGTCTAATATTGGCAATGAAGATGCCGTTACCGGGATCATCGGAATATACGAACGAATGAACGAAATAGTCAGAGCGGATGCGATACGAGGTGATGCAATCTCCAAAAGACCGAAAGGAAAGATTGCGCTCGCAAAAGAAGCAGCACAGTTAAGAGCTGAAAAAGATACAGAGAAAAGAGTAACACTTCTGGAAAATCTGTTGAATGATTTCCCCGAGATGGAAAAAAATGTGAGACAATCGTATCAGCAAAATCTTGTGCGCGCATATCTTCAATTAAAGAATTATGAAAAAGCAGGTGAGTTACTTTCAACGATTGAAAAACCGAATCCCACAATTTATAACTCTATCGCTTGGCCCCTGATTGAACAAGGTGATCAATTGGATAAAGGTATTTTGTTTGCCAAGCAGGGAGTAGATTTGCTGAGGGGCCAGACAATAGCGGATAAACCTTCATCTATGAGAGTAAAGGAGTGGAACGAAAATAACAAATACACTTTAGCGATGATACTTGATACATACGGGACAGGATTACTGAAGGCGGGGAAAAATGATGAGGCGTTGACCGCGTTTGAAGAAGCATATCAACAATCCGACGGTTCGGATCCGGAGATGAATACCAATTATATTGGTGCTGTTTTAAAAAATCAGAAATATGAAAAGGTAATGGAATTAGGTTTCAGTTGTGTGAAGAAAGGGAAAGAAACACCGGCAATGCTGGATCATCTGAAGGCAGCATATTCATATTCTATAAAATCGGGCGTAAACTTCGATTCTCTTAATATTGAGGATAAGAAAAGATATGAAGAAATGCTTGCCGAGGCGAACAAAATCAAAGTTGAAGAGATGAGGAAGAAAATTCTGGCAAGTCGCATCAGTGTCCCTGCTGTTGATTTTACTTTGAAAGATTTTAATGGATCATCTACAACCTTATCGGCGCTGAAAGGTAAAGTAGTGATAGTCGATTTTTGGGCAACATGGTGTGGTCCTTGTAAGATGTCTTTCCCGTATTTGCAAAAGGTTTACGAAAAATATCTAAACAATGAAAGTGTAAAATTTTTAGCCGTAAACAGTTGGGAACGGCAGAAAGATTATTCAGATCAATTGCTGAATGCGAAAAAATTCATTGAAGAAAATAAATATACATTCCCGGTTTTATTGGATGAAAAAACGGATGATCAATATAAAGTTATAAGTGATTATGATGTAGAGGGAATACCGACGAAATTTTTAATCGACAAATCTGGCAATATCGCTTTCAAAAGTGTTGGATTTGACGGACCAAGCATGGAAGAGGAATTGACTCAGCAAATCGAAATATTGCTTTCCGAATAGCGCTCATTTTCAGATGTTTTTGAAACAAAACAGCAACCAAAATCGGCTGCTGTTTTGTTTATGTTGATCTGTTTATCCGGAGTTTGTTATCTGTAAATTAAAAAGGCGACCGAGTTGCAGTCGCCTTTACTAATCCACCAACAATATTATGGCCTTCTTCGATTTCTGTCTGTAGGCCTTGAATTATCCCTGCGTGGTTCAGACTGTGGTCGCTCTCTCATCTGTGGTTGACGAGGTTCTCGAATTTGAGGTGGTTGCCGATCGATCCGTGGTGCTTCCTGCATCCTCTTTTCAGATGGCCGCTCGTAGTGCGGTGGTCTATTTTGTTCTCTCTGGCTCTCGCGAACCTGACGATCCGGTACTTCTCTTCGCTCAAATCCCTGAATTCGTGAATCTCGTGGCGCAGAACTTCTATTCTTCTCTATTCCGCGCTCAGGACGTTCAATATCTCGTTTTTGAATCTGATATCTTTCTTCTTTTCGTTCCGCGGCTCGTTTACCTTCCGATTCTCTTTGATATTCTCTCGGTGATAATCTATCTAGTTGCTTTTTAGACAATCTGTTATCATCTCTCTGTTCACTAACGCGGGGTCTATACGCCTCTATCCGTTCTGTGTTGCCGTTACGGACTAATCTTTCACCACGGGCATTATCGCGATCAACTATCTCGGTTCTTCGTACGCGTGAATTGGTTCGCTGTTCAATCGTGCTCAAATCTATTCCACGATTTATTATTCTATTATCTTCACCCCGGATTCTGTATCCTTCATGCGTACCATTATATATCCTGCGCACCCGATCTATCGGTTGAATATATTCGGTGACTCTCTCGGATGTAAAATGTCTAAATGGAATAAAATTCCAGTAATGCATCGGTGTAACCCAATGTCGAGAAAATGTTATACCTACACTTATGCTGAATGTCGCGATCGGTGGCAGAGGTGCCCAACCTATATAGTCGTCATCATATCTCCAGTCAACCCATGCAGGTCCCCATTCATTGTCCGGAACCCATATCCATCCATAATAATCGTCGTAATTCCATCTGCCATAATGATATGTTGCCCATCCAAACGGTTCGTGCGATACCCAGTACCAGCCATAATCTGTCCAAATCCATCTGCCTTCGATGTAAGGACGCCAGCTATGTCGCATGTGCATTGGTCGCCACGCATAACCCCAATCCGATTCTATCCATTCACCGTATCGAGCAAGAGGATTGTAAAATACTCCAATATTTACAGATAAATCAAATCGATGCTTAGATTCAGTAAGGTTCGATACTGCAATCAGGAGTCCGAATATCAAAATTATTTTTTTCATCGCGTTTTCCTTTCCTTTTATACTGAAATTCATTTTCTAAATTAAATATTACAATGTCTATGCCATCTGATTTTTGGTGAATATTCTTAAAATATTGGAATTTCATTTGGTTTTTGTCTAAAAAATCGATCATTAATGTCGATAATGCAAGACGTTTCTGGATTTACTTAGTTTGTGATATATGTGCTTGACTTTGCTTCAGCTTCTCATTATTTTACTGTACGTTGTATATAGATTTTCTCTCCCTTGTTTTATTTCAATAAGCCAAAAATTGTGAATATTACCATTAAATATTTCCTATTGTTCGGGATGATCTCTATTTTGTTGATCCCAACCATCGTTGTTAGTCAGAGATCTCAACCCGATAATTTTCGTGGGTATCTTGAGGAAACTTTGGTAAAACTTCCCGGTGTAAACTCCGGAATTTATCTTCAACCCAAAGAAGATGATTTAATGCACTGGAGTAAGATCATCCATTCAATCCGGATGAATTTATTAGATAGCTGCCGTGATTTATTGACTAATTACAATTATGAATTAGTCCAATTTAAAGATGCAGTCACCGAAAATGTTTATGACATAATTCGAGAAAAATATCCAATCCAATACGGATGGGGGACGTACATTTATAATCACGGCCATAAAAGAAGATTACATATTGAAATCAATCACCCGTTCGATGATCCTCAAGCACTTATAATCGGTGGAGAATTATTTCGACGTCTGAACTGTGAGTGGATGCTCATCGGCGGTACAAGCCGGAAAGCTTTAGCCGGTAATTTAAATGCAGATATGGGACGGATGAGACAGACAGTTTTTGAGCGATGGCACGAAACACTATCAAATCTAACTTATGTTACACTCTCGATTCATAGTTACGATGAAACCGTATTTCCGCAACCGATTAATTCTACCGATGTTATAGTTAGTAATGGCTCTACATCCGATCAACAATGGGGAATATCTCAATTAAGTTTGGCATTCCGCGATACGATGCGAGCCGCAGGGTACTGGTGCGGACTTGCCATGTACGATTCCGGCTATGCGCGACTTGCCGGTGGATGGAATACGCAAGGAACATTTTCAAACGACAGCATGGGATTCGGGCACTGGTTATATTTGGAGATTTCGAAAAAGATAAGATTGAAGATGTGGGAATATCCGAAGCTTGTTGCCGCATTGGAGAGAGCTCTGGACCTCACAGGGAGGAAAATATCTCAGCAGGTTAATAAGGGTTTTGGGCTCGTTTCACCCCGGATCATAAAACTTGATTCTTCAAGGAAATTATTTTTCCCGCAAAGTCCGTCTGATACATACAGGATTGTTTCATTTGATCCGAAGAAAAAAATAACCGATACCCTCACTGGTAGGATGGGACAATGGCGGAATGTTTTCGGTAAGAAAAACGGTTCGTCTGTAACTATACTCGATTCTTCACAACGCGATTTTCTGAGGGCTCTCACTCGATCGAGTCAAAATAAAATGGTTTCAAAAATTATCGAATCACCGAGACAAGCATCATCTATTATTCGATTGAAGGATCAAGTGCAAGATACTTCATCGTACGACACGGATGAAGAAAGTCGGGAAGAACCTATTCAGGTACATCGTATTCCGCTGGAACCTGTTTTTGAAAATACATTTGTCTCTCAAACCGAACTCGCCCCGTATAAATGGGAAGGCGTTATTACCGGATGGTTTGCCCCTTCTATACCAACGTTTGATTTATCTGAAGGAAGCGTGACCGAGGGGTTACATCTGCCTCGGTTTTTGATTCCATTAGTTAATAGTTCATTCTCTAATGGTAAAAAATCGTTTCTTGGTATTCAGATGACTACTTATCTCGTTGATGAGATTGCCCGGCTCGTGAACGAATATGAAATCACAGACCGCGATATCGGCTTGATAGCGGAACAATCATCTTCCGGAGAGTATTACATTCGCATAATTCCCACCGGGGAACCAGAAACAGAGATTGCGGAAGCAATCAAATAATAGAATTCCTTCCATCTTAGTTAATTATCTCTACTTGACTCCTTCAATAAATTGTTTTATATTCATTTTGTGACATAAATGTCTAATAGCCACATAATCAAGACATTAATGGCGTGAAAGGACTAAATATGAAAATAAACATAGCAGAACGTATCCGCTTGGCTCGTGAAAACAAAGGATACGATCAAATAACTCTCGCAAAAAAGGTCGATGTTGCTTCAAGGACCGTACAAAGATGGGAAGGGGGATTGCAGGTCCCCGATAGCAACTATCTCATTAAATTAGCAAAACATACTAATGTTCGTCCAGAGTGGCTCCTCACAGGTGATGGAGAGATGTATTATCCTCCTCAACCAAAAGGAAAGGTTATTCCGTTTAATCAGGAAGCACTACTGAGAAAAGTAACAATGGTCGATCTTCCTGTGTTATCGACTGTTCCTGCAGGAAAAACCGCGGCAATTTTTCATCCAGAATATGTTGAGAAATATATAACCGTCGATAACATCAAAGATCCTCGGGCTTTTGCGCTTATCGTAAAAGGAAAGAGCATGTTTCCTATGATTGAAGATGGAGACATCGTTGTTGTAAGTCCTCAGCAAGAAGTTCGGAGTGGAGATATCTGCGTAATCCGCGTGAATGATGAAGATGTTCTAAAAAAAATTAAGATCGATGATGATTTTGTCCATCTTATTCCTATCAACACAAGTTTTGAACCGATTTCTGTCCGAAAACGTGATGTAACATTTCTCTGGAAAGTCGTCAGAGTGATCAAAAATCTTTAAATAACGCATCTTTCATTTCTGATTCAAATCACACCTACATAGAACGGTGATAGTAATCACTCGTTCATCCTCATTCTACCTGTATATTACACCAAGTAAATTTTCCCCCACAATATCCAGGTATAATCATGGTTGAGTACAGACAAAGTACAAACGGTATTAAATTGTCAACGGTTCATCGTAAACCAATGAATGTTGGATTAGTTGCCAAAATATGTCAGGTAAGCAAGAAGACTGTCTTAAACTGGATATACCGCGATGCACTGAAAGCGTTCACAACTTATGGTGGTCATTACCGTGTTTGGCCCGGCGATTTGAAAGAATTTATTACCAAGGCGGGAATTAATGTTCCTTTTAATTTTGTGGATGAGCGTCAAACAACTTTCCTCGTAGTCGATGATGATCAGGGTTTCTCACTTCTGTTGAAGGAAATAATTTGTTCAGAATTTCCGGATGCGAATGTTATTTTAACAGATGATGGTTATGAAGCGCTACTTCTAATCGGTGAGAGGAAACCACATATTGTACTTCTTGATTTGCGAATGCCGAAAATCGATGGTTTTCAAGTTCTTGATTTGTTAAAAGCCCGTAAGCGAGATCATACACCAAAAATTATTGTACTCTCGGGGTATCTTGATTCCGATTCAAGGCAAAAACTTGCCGGTTCAATTGCCGAAGAAGTCTGGGAAAAAGGTAAGAGCATAAGCGATATGCGCGAGGGCTTACGAAAACTTTTAAACTCCACCCCGATTCGAAAAAAACTTGCTGTATCTCTATAACCATTAACTCCGTTTATTTTAAATAATAACATGAGAATCCTCCGAATTTTTTTAGTAGAAAATACTATCGCGCGAGCCGATAATATCCGAAAAAAATTAGCGCAGATAGAGACCATTCGTTTTTCGGTAACTACGTCGATCGTGAAAGATACCGAAGAAACATTTAAAGATGTTGCCGATCAGATCGATGTTATCCTGTTCGGAGAAAAAGTCAGGCCATCGCGGATTATTGAATTGACTAAATTGTTCAGATCATATAATACCGTAATACCGATATTTTTGCTTACCAATCAAAGCGAAGCACGGGTTCAAAGAAAATACCGCATTGCCGGTGTGGATGATACACTAAATATATCGGAGATTGAAACGCCGCTTTTCCAATGGACATTCACAAGCACGGTTGAACACGCAGTCTTGAAAAAGAAAGCAAAAGAGTATGATGTTTTAAACAACCGCCTGAGGAGCATAAATGAATCGCTCGCGACTTTCATGCACGACATGAATAACCCGATTAGCGTGATACGTCTTGCAATGTACCATCTCGATAACCCTGATGTCGCGAATGATAAAAGGGAAACATTTTTGAAAATTCTTGTTTCAAATGTTGAGAAGTTAGATCTTCAGATGCAAGATTTAAGGAATATCCGCAGGCAGTTGAGCGATAAAAAATCGCAAACCGCTAAAATTCTATCTCTTAAAAATACACTGCCGCTCTCGGCAATTCATTAACCAGTTCCTTTTTTATTTCAATCTGATTTTCTTTACATTCTGGTGAATTATTCTTCTTAATTCATACAGAATGTGTTATTATGGGATTCAAATGTGGAATCGTTGGACTGCCGAATGTCGGCAAGTCTACTCTCTTCAACGCAATTACAGCCGCAGGAGCGCGGGTTGCCAATTATCCATTCACAACTATTGAACCACAAGTAGGGGTTGTTGCTGTTCCTGATAAGCGCCTCGATGATCTTGCGAAAATATTCAAACCACCCAAAGTAATCCCAACCACGATTGAATTTGTTGATATTGCCGGACTTGTAAAGAACGCAAACAAAGGGGAGGGACTTGGGAATCAATTTCTTTCTCACATACGCGAGGTTGATGCGATTGTTCATGTTGTCCGTTGTTTTAAGAATGATGATGTCAGCCATGTTGAGAGTGATCTTAATTCAAAACGCGATATTGAAATAATCGAAACCGAATTACTTTTAAAAGACCTGGACACCGTAGAGAAAAAACAACACGAGACCGAAAAGAAAGCAAAGAGCGGTGATAAGAAAATAAAAAATGAGGTTGATTTTTATACAAGATTGAAAATATATCTGGGAGAAGGTAAACCGGCTCGTTCGTTCAATGTTTCTGAAAATGAAAAGGAATATTTTGCCAATCTCCATTTACTTTCGGTTAAGCCGGTTATGTTTGTGGCAAACGTTGATGAAGATGGATTGACTGGTAAGGGTGACTACTTGAATCCGGTTCGTGAGGTGGCTAAAAGTGAAAACGCGACTGCTATTTTAATTGATGCCGAGATGGAAGCCGAAATTGCCTCAATGGAATATTCGGAGAGAGAAGAATTCTTGAAAGATCTTGGTGTTCCTGAATCGGGATTGGATAAAGTAATACACCAGGGGTATGCACTCTTAAATCTAATTACCTTTTTCACACACAACGAAAAAGAGCTGCGCGCATGGACTATTACAAAAGGGACAAAAGCCCCGCAAGCCGCCGGAAAAATACACACCGATTTTGAGCGTGGTTTTATACGTGCAGAAGTTTTAAAATATGGAGATTTACTTAAGTTCGGCTCAGAACACGCCGCAAGAGAGAAAGGACACTTCGCAGTTCACGGTCACGATTATGATGTTGAGGATGGAGATATTATTTTTTTCAGGTTTAATGTATAGTATATCCCGATGTTGCTATTATAGATTCTCTTGGTTATTCAATTAACAACATATATGATTAATAATATAATAAATCCAAATCCGCCCCCTTTCTCAGTATAAAGAAAAATATATAATAAATCCTAACATACCCAATCAATACATAGAACTTTACCTGTTTGGGAGTCAATATATATACAAACACCACCATCCAATCCCATTGTTTTAGTTCTGCATTTACCTATCCAAAAAATCTTATCTCTAAAGCTTTTTATTAAACCCCAATACCCTTTATCCCAACTAGGATCGTTTGGGCGATACAAACCCTTCGCGGAATCAAGTGTGATCGGATTATTATCAATTTCAATGATCCACTCATCAGGATCTTTTTTATGTGTTCTTAATTCTTTTACACATATTTCATATGCTTGTTCTTTTGTAATAGTTGCATCTTTTTGTGAACATCCATTAATAAAAAATTCAATTCCACACAGAAGAAATATGCTGATTATCCCAATTTTCAATTTTATCCGAATCTTATTATTTTGTAAAAGATAATTCAATTAACAGTCTTTCTATTTATTGAAAACCCAATCTCTTCCTCGCCTCTTCTGTCATCATCGATTTATTCCACTGAGGTTCCCAAATTATTTTTACTTCCGCTTCGTGAATGCCCGGAATGGAAAGCAATTTCTCTTTCACATCATTTGCAATATAACCACCCATTCCACAGCCGGGAGTTGTTAGCGTCATTGTAATTCCAACCCAATCGCCTTTTATTTTTATCTGGTAAATAAGTCCAAGATCAACAATGTTAACGGGAATTTCAGGATCGTTGCATCTTCGTAATACCTCGTATATTCGCTCTACGGTTATCTCGGGTTTCATTTCGGCTGTTTTAGAATCGTTCATTTTCATTCTCCTTCTTTGTAAAGTTAAGATTTTTCATCAATGATTGCAACATACGACTATATATATTTGAATTATTTCATCATTTCTCATACATTAATCGCAGTCAAATTTAGAACTAATTGAAAAGGATAATATGATAGATCTCTCAAATAGGGTAGCACTTGTTACCGGCGGTTCACGTGGAATTGGTGCTGCAATCGCTGTTATGCTGGCGAAAGCCGGAGCCGACGTTGCAATATTATATCGTAACAATACAAAATCGGCGAATGCCGTTGTAAATATGATAAAGAAATTAAATAGAACTGGATTAGCACTTCGT
Organism: Ignavibacteriales bacterium; assembly: GCA_016214905.1. Classification (NCBI taxonomy): domain Bacteria; kingdom Pseudomonadati; phylum Ignavibacteriota; class Ignavibacteria; order Ignavibacteriales; species Ignavibacteriales bacterium. The sequence continues at coordinate 79,121 of JACRMQ010000006.1, forward strand.
GGAAACGTGGAAGATTATGATCAATGTAAATTTTGTATAGATGCTGTAGTTAAAAAATTTAGACGTATCGATATTTTGGTGAATAACGCCGGTATCTGGGAATATGGTGAAATTGGAAGAATGACTGCCAAACAATGGCGAAAAACTATTGATATCAATCTTACAGGTACATTCAATATGTGCAATGTTGTTGCTTCGTTTATGAAAAAACAAGAATATGGCAAGATAATAAATATTGCAAGCACTGCTGGTCAACGCGGAGAAGCGTTTTATTCTCATTATGCCGCATCCAAAGGTGGAGTGATTGCATTTACCAAATCAATTGCTGCTGAATTAATAAAAAAAGGAATTTGGGTTAATTGTGTGGCTCCCGGTTGGATAAAAACCGATATGGTAATGCCAGAATATCAAAATCTAAAAATCAAAAAAGAGATTTTACGCTCAATACCGCGCGGAAAAATTGGATTACCTGATGAAATTGCAGGACCTGTTCTATTTCTCTCATCAAGTCTTGCCGATAACATTGTAGGCGAAATTTTGAATGTAAACGGTGGAAGTGTGTTGTGCGGGTAGAAAAAATCCTTCGAATTTTAATCATTTTCGCCATTATTTGAAAACCCTTGAAAATCTTTGTTTTTTTGAAGATTTTCCTTGCATTTTTCTTATGAAAATTTGTATATTTTAGCCGTTATGAAGAAGCGTGCAAATAACTTTCTTAGCGGTAAGCAAATCGTTACAAAGCCGATTCCGAAAAATATTTCTGTAAAACAGCTTGTTGAAGAATATTTTCAAGCATACAATGCAGGACGATTGCGCGAGGCGAGCCAACTTCTAAAAGAAAAGATGCTTAAAGAGAATGTAACAATCGGAATGAGCTTAACCGGAGCTTTAACTCCTGCGGGTTTAGGTGGTTCGTGCGTTGTTCCTGTTATCGAAGCCGGATTTGTTGATTGGATAGTAACAACCGGAGCTAATTTGTATCATGACACTCATTTTTCAATAGGATGTTCACTCCACCGCGGTACACCATTCATAGATGACCGCGTACTCCGCGCGGCAAAAGTAATACGCATCTACGATATTTTGTTCGATTACGATGTTTTATTATCGACAGATGCATTTTTTAGAAAATTATTACGATTAAAAGAATTCCAGAAAGAAATGGGGACAGCTGAACTTCATAATCGTCTTGGAAAATATGTGGCAGAGCGTGAGAAGATCTTAAAAATCAAAAATACAAGCATCCTCGCATCTGCATATAAATACGGTGTTCCAATTTACACATCATCACCGGGCGATAGCTCGATTGGGATGAATATAGCAGAAACCTCATTGGATGGATATAAAATAAAATTAGATGTTTTGTTGGATGTAAATGAAACTGCGGCAATTGTTCTCAACGCCAAACGAAAAGGCGGTAAAAGCGGTGTTTTCATACTTGGCGGCGGATCTCCAAAGAATTTTATGCTTCAAACTGAACCACAAATACAAGAAGTGCTTGGAATTGACGAAGCTGGTCACGATTATTTTCTCCAGATTACAGATGCGCGTCCCGATACAGGCGGTTTATCAGGTGCCACGCCATCCGAGGCAGTATCGTGGGGTAAGATAGACCCGAATACGCTTCCCGATGCCGTGGTGGCTTATGTGGATACAACAATCGCGCTACCGATTCTCACTTCGTATGCGCTTGGAACAGTTAAACCAAGAAAACCGAAACGATTATACGACCACCGCGAAGCATTGCTTAGCAGTTTGTACAAAGAATATGTAAAAGTAAAGAAACGAAAGAATAAATAACTAAATCACTAACTATACCATTACCATGGAGGGTATTATGAGCCGATTCACAGAACTGAAAGATTTGTTAAACAGTTTCGAGAAAGACTTTATTAAGTTCTACGAAAAAGGAAACAAATCAGCCGGAACACGCGTTCGAAAAGAAATGAACGAACTTCGCCGCAAAGCGCAAGATGTCCGTAAAGAAATTCAGGATATCAAGCAAAAAGCGAAAGAAGCCGAAGGCGGAAACGCACCAGCGTAACGCCGTTTTTCTGACTAGTTGAAAGACTCCGAGAATTTCTTCATTGGAATAATCGGAGTCTTTTATTTTTGTAAACCAATATTTTAAGTAATGAAATATTTCCTCGGATTAATATTATTTACTTTCATCATATCTATGATCGGTTTTCAAATTCAAACCGATTATAGAAATATTCATTTTAATTCCATCGTTATCGACACCCATAACGATGTTGTTGGTAGGGTTATGGACGGAGAAGATATCTCAGTTAAAACCAATGCCGGTCATTCAGACCTGCCGCGTTTTTTGGAGGGGGGCGTAGATGCTCAGATATTCTCAATTTTTGTATCCCCCGGTAAGCCGAAAAAAGAATATTATTCCATTGCTAACCGTCAAATAGATTCCATAGATAATTTCGTCAGAAAGAATGAAGGCAGAGTTGTCTTGGGTAGATCGGTAAATGAAATCAGGAATCAGGTTTCAGTGGGTGAATTTGTAGTGATGCTCGGTATCGAAGGCGGTCATGCTATTCAAGATGATATCACTAAACTCGATCATTTTTATAAACGCGGCGTGCGGTATATGACATTGACATGGAATAATTCTACCACTTGGGCAACATCAGCCAGAGATGAAAATAAAGTAGGTGGGAAGCGAAAGAAAAAAGGACTTTCCAAACTAGGTACGCAAATCGTCAAACATATGAATGAAATTGGTATGATAATCGATATATCGCATGCCGGTGAGAAAACATTTTGGGATGTTATTGACTTAACAACGAAACCGATTATTGCTTCCCATTCATCAGTCTATTCCATTTGTCCAAACGGGCGCAATTTAAAAAACGAGCAGATCCGTGCTATTGCGAAAAATGGTGGAGTGATTTGTGTAAACTTCGCGCCATTTTTCATCGACAGCGGTTTCGCGGCTAATGAAAAATTAATGCTTAAAAATAATAAACGTAGAGTTGAAGAATTCCGCACACAACAAAAAGCTGATATTAAACTGAAAGACAAAACAGTGTTACAGCTTTTGGAAAAAGAATATTCGGAAATTCTTCCATCTGTTAAGAAATTGGTGGATCATATCGATTATATTGCAAAGTTAGTCGGAGTTGATTATGTTGGTCTCGGATCCGATTATGACGGAATTCAGGTTGCACCTCTCGGGATGGAAGATGTTACTTGCTACCCCAAAATTACGGAAGAGTTAGTTCGACGAGGATATTCAGAATCCGACATTAAAAAAATATTGGGAGAAAATTTTTTGCGTGTGTTAAAACACAATGAAGGTTGAAATTGTCAAATTAATAATCTATTATTCATATCACTAAATTGAAAGGATTTATCAATGAGATTTTTTGCTATCATATTGTTATTTTGCCTGATCTTCACGGTTACTGAAGCGGGAAGTTTTGGGAAGATATTCCCGACTTTAAAGCACGATAAAGCGAAGGTTACCACAGGAACAGGAAATATTACTTTTGTAAAATTTTCTAATTCAGTCAATGGTCCATTTACATCACCGGCAACACTCAATAATGGGGATTCATTATTTCTTCAGGTCGATGTTTCTTTGTTGGGAACGGTATATCTTACATTTAATCTTGACCTCAATCAAAATGGCATTCTGGATACGTTTGACTTGTCGATTGGAGATGCGAACCTTATCGATAATGGGGGTACGGGTAAAGATGTTGATCTAAACCCGAACGCAGGTATAATTGTTGTTTATCTTGAAACGGGAGAAACACCTCAGATGGATGTTGTTGCTGTTGGAACCGAAGGTGCCACGTCTGCCGTTGGTGTTCTTCATTTTCAAAACACACCTTTGACTTATACATTAAGCGGCCATGTTTACACTTCAGTCGGTGATCCGATTGGCGGGGCAATGGTATTTGTGCAAGATTCTTCAATGAATATGCTCGGCGATGTCTCTGATTTAACAGGATATTTTTCTGTCCCTATCGAAGCTGGTACACATGGTATTCATCTTCAAGATTGGGCAGGCCGTTACAGTTCGTTCGATACGATGATGATATTCACAGGCAACACTGTTCACGATTTCACTTTAAAGGTTCTTTCATCCTATATTCGCGGCTATGTGAGAGATGAATTGTCAAATCCACTTCCCAATATTCGAGTTTGGGCGGGCAGAAATAGCAGTGCCATGACCGATTCAACGGGTATGTATAAAATTATGGTAGCGCCGGGCAGCGATAATGTTGGTGTTGAATGGGAGAGTGTTCTCCCAAACTATATGCAACCCAATTCGCATTATTATTCAATCGCAGATAACGATTCCATAGTTGATAATTCAGTCTCAAATTTTACATGCTATTCAACTAATGCTACAATTACCGGTAAGGTAACTGAAAACGGCGGTACTGCAACGCGCCAATATATGGTGAACGGATGGTGTGGTCCCCTTGAATCATCCACAATGGGATTGACCGATGTGAATGGCGATTATACTTTGCACATTCATAGCTCTGTTGCTATGGAACAATACGGTGTGAATTTAACAGATTGGGGCGGCAATTATCCTTTTCCGTCCGGTATGTATCCTGATACAAATTATTGGGGATTAACAGCCGGAGCGGTTGCTAACTTTAATCTGATAGGTGCGCTCACATCTTATGAAGATCATTTTACCGGGAATGGTGGTTACCTCGGTCCGATGTGGAACACATATAATTACGGTAATCCATGGGGAATGAATTCAACGGTTACTTTAGAGAACGATAGATTGAAAGTCGAGTGCAACAGCAACGATGTTCTCTCGGGCTTGGGTGTAATTTCGATGAAGCCGTTCAGTCTCAGTAACCGTGAATTCAGGATTTTCGCCGATCCGACTAGTATGATGAATTCCAATAATACCATTAAAATTATTCTCACAGATGTATCGTGGAACTGGCAGCACCCGCAAAACTTTGAAAATTCTTTGCAGTTGATTTGGGAAAAAAGCCCGGCCGGTTACAGGCAGTGGAGATTGGTGAAATCTCAAAACGGTATCTTCACCGATCTTTGCACCTCACAAGACAGCACAGGACAACATATACTTTTCCAATTCACCGATCCTGATTCATTGAAATTGATTATTCGCGGTGATGTGTGCTTCAATGGCCAGTGGGGCAATATGCTCTCTATGGCATATGTGTACCTTACGCAGTTCAATTTAAATCCCGAAGAATCAACTCCCGTTTACTTCGATGAGTTTGTTTGGGATGCCATAGGTACAGTTGGAGTGAAAGAAATCGGTGGAGTATTGCCGAAGACTTTTGCACTTGATCAGAATTATCCCAATCCGTTCAATCCTGCAACCAGTATTAAATATCATATCCCTGTTAGCAGTTATGTCACGCTGAAAGTTTTCAACCAGCTTGGGCAGGAAGTGAAATCTCTTGTCAATCAGCAGCAAGCGGCAGGGAATTATGAAGTATCTTTCGAAGCGGCACAACAACCAAGCGGTATTTATTATTATCAACTCACCGCTGTTGATGATGGAGGGAAATTATTAACCAGATGCAGCATGAAAGCGCTTTTGTTGAAGTAGAATAAATTCCACGTAATTATAGCCCGCTCTGTGAATAACTGAGCGGGCTTTTTTTATACACACGACTGGGAGGGAGTTCCGACTCCCGAATCAAGGTTGACCAATAAGCAAGCATTGTTGTAGTCGCGGACATTCATCGGGTGTCTAAATGTAAATGTCCGCGCTGATTGGCATGATATGCAATCGTCTCGCGTAATCGCCGGAAGGAAACATTGTCTTGAGGAGTTACTCCGAAGGATTGCGGCTACATGATGGTTACATTTGACATTTTGACGAATGTTTTATAATTTACACACAATGGATAACACGTTGCAATAAGACGCAAGGAATCTTATTCATAGAAGTGCAACATTTTTATTTATGGAAATTAGAATCATAAGTTCACAATAATATTTCATTATTTTGTGAGGCGTTAATTGCCACATTGTTCCAACTCACATTATCTTTTATGCAAATTAAACTAATAATATTAACCTTCATTTCTATCATAAATTTGTATGGCTCCGATAGGGATAATGATTCCTCCTCAATAACAAAATACTGGGACTTGCCAACCGGTTCCCATATAGCCTATGCTGAATTCTTGGCTAACAATTCTGATACAGCTACACCACTAATATTTCTTCATGGTGGACCGGGAGGATACCATGTATCTTCTTCTGCTGACGAGGATCGTAGAGCTCGATATAGGAAATTATCGGATTTGGGATTCAATGTATATCTCTACGATCAAATTGGAGGAGGTTTGTCATCAAGACTGAATGATCCGACGAACTATACTGTGGATCGGCATGTTAAGGATTTAGAATGCATTCGAGTAATTATAGGTAATAAACCGTGCATCCTAATTGGTGGCTCATGGGGGGCAACACTTGCATCGCATTACATCTCAAGATATCCCGCAAACGTGACCAAAGCAATTTTTATCTCACCAAAAAACATTGATTATTGTGATTTAACCGATAAGCCGGATACTATGATATCCCTATCTGATGTCCTTGCTGACGATTTAGACAAAATTCATCGCCGATTCGGTGAGAATAGATTTAAACGATATTCAAAACTCTTGGAGTTAATGAAGTTGGACATTCGGGAGGCGTATTCCTATTCTGGTGATACAGAGATGGATGAGCTAGCAGACTCACTCTTTTCTGCATCCTCGGTGAAAGCTTTCGTCCATAAGAAAGAGGTACTCAAAGATTTCCGCTCCCATGGTACAGGTTGGTGGTCATTTGTGATGACTGGTTGGAATGCCATTAGCGTTAGAATATATATCAGTTTTTCAAAATTCTAGATTCATAAGTATTCCTGAGTGCGGTCACCTCGTGGGTTTGGAAAAACCTCAAATTCTTTACTATGAAATTGAGCGATTTCTCACTAATAGATCAGACAACACAGTTCCAAACACCAACAAAAATGAATAATTACTTCACACATAAAATTTGTTTTTAAGAGCTCGCTTCGCAACAGTATTTTTGTTGCGTCTAATACTTTATAAAGTCAAAATCACAAATGTAATTCCTGAGATAAAAGAAAAGTATTCTATTAACTCTATAGCTCAACAAATATGCTCTCAAAAAAGAAATACGCAAACGGACAAAAATTATATGAACTTAAGGGGAAAAAGTTAACTTACTTTTACAAAAACGGGATAGTGAAGGCTGTTGGTATATATACAAATAAAAAGATGGAAGGGGAGTGGATATTTTACCGCGAAACAGGTCAGCTATGGCAGATCGCTAACTTCAAAGACGGGAAGAAACATGGTTCGTGGAAACGTTTTAAACGGAATAATAAAATAGAGTATAACGAAAATTTCGAGAGTGATAAATTAATCAAACGGAAATAAGCATTTGCCTAAAAATACTTTGACTCCCAAACAAAGTTAAACTTAAACAAAAGTTGATGTTCAGCATTACACACTTGATCGGGTTAGGGAACTTTAGAACCTATTAGTTCACAACCTCTCATACTGTTTGAATAGTTATGGAATATGAAAGATGTATACTTTTACTTTCTCTTTGAAGAGTCACAAAGTGATGCCTTCAGCAAAAGTAACTCCGCCAGAGGCGGATGAGCCTTTAGCTCAAAAGAGAACTTCCGCAATCATAAATGGTGGCGGAGGAGAGCAGGCAACATTTAAGGCGATTCCATTTCTTGAGTTAAACGATCTTAAAATGGAATCGCAAAGCGGAATTTGGTATCGGCTAATTAACAGCACGATGATTGTGGAAACCGAAATAAAAGGACTGATACTGTATCGATCATTTTTTCCTTCGTACGGTTCAGAAAGACTTTACTCTACAACTTCTATGTCGCGTACCGAGAGAACCTTTTCCAGAAGGAGAAAAAATCATAACATTGGCGGGTGAGTCAACATTTACAACCATAATAAAAAAACCTCCCGAGCAGATATCACTCAGGAGGTTCTTTATAATTACGAATATCAAATATCTAACATCGCATATCTAATATCCCACATCCGTTTCTACCGCATCAGCACCATCTTCTTAACCTCGCTGAATTTATCGGCAGTCATTTTGTAAATATATGTTCCGCTCGGTAAATTGCTTGCGTCGAAATCAAACGAATATTTGCCCGCTTCTTTGTATCCGTTAACAAGCGTGGCAACTTCCTGTCCCAGTGCATTGTAAACTTTAAGTGTCACAAAGTTATCAACCGGCAAATCGAAGCTGACTATTGTTGTCGGGTTGAACGGATTCGGATAATTTTGATCTAAAGAGTACTCAGTCGGGATTTCTATACCTTTGTTGAGCACCGAAATAGATTTCACTCCGTTTAAAACGATATGATTATTTTCGTCAAAGAGATACTGACGTCCGGCATCATCAACAAACGCGATGGAAGGGCCGTTGTGTTGTTCCAACGATGCGTTAACGACTACATAACCTGATAATGATTGTATGTTGATTGTTTGAGATGAGTTTTTATCAAGCACCTCAAGCATAGAGCCCGAAGCGAATCGCACATCGAAACTACCCTCGGGTGCCGGTGGAGGCAGTTTGTAGAAACTGATATCTCGTGTTGGTTTCTTACCTACACTGAAGTAAAGCGTTTGCTTGTTGCCAGCTTCATCCGAGAAAGTTAAGCTGTTAAAGTCGGATAGTTGATCGAGTGCCAATGTTTTTGCCGGAGGAGGCATACTCCCCGACAGTATGATTTTACCTGCATCGTTCGTTTTAACCCAGTAACCTTTTCCGGCGTAAAGCGTATCGGCAAATTCATAGCCATGGTCGAAGCCGAAGAAATTAGATATGATTAAATCTGGTGGTTCTGTTGTAACAGTGTTTGCGAGAATCGTGCTTGATAAAACGCCAATCATTTGCCATCCGCTTGTAACATATAAAGTTTCTGAACTAAATACATATCCGGTCATAGGGAATGTTTCAGGAGCCGCGAACTTGAGCCAATATCCTGAGCCGGGGTACAAACTATCTTTTGCTTTGTAGCTTCCATCGTACGCCCATGCATTGCTAAGCGCTGATGGATAGAGGGATGTTTTCCGGTTGTCGATTGCAATAACCGGTAATGATACGATGTTCCAGAAATCTGTGACATCGGTGGAGACAATTTTTTGTGTACCGACATACAAACTTACGGGTATTGTATAACTCTCTGTCTGAGTATCATTATGCTCAATCACGACGGTTGAATAATAATTATCGCGAGGGAGGTCTACTTCGTTTAAGGTTAAATGTACCTTTAAACTGTCACCGGGCAATATAGATCCATCAACCGGATCAATTACTAACCAGTTAGGAAGGTTCTTGCCTGTATCGGCAATTGAAAAGGTGAGGGGGATATGACCGGTATTCCAAATGTAAAACGAATCTTCTACAATCTCACCTAAATCTATACCGTATGTATGTTGAGATATTGACTTGTGGGCTGTTGAGCCGAGTGTGTTTAAATTGACCGTGACAATATCAGGAGTTGTTGTGGAATCATTATGTTCGATTGTGATTGTACTGTTATATTCAGTCCATGTATCGAGAGAATTAGGTTGAATCTCAAATTTGATGTATCCTGAATCGAGAGATGCAATCGCGATCGAGTCATCTTCTAACACCAACCATCCCTGATCTACTAATGGAACAGATAGCTTCAATATCAATAGCGAGTCGCCTAAGTTTTTTATTTTTACAGAATCATGGACAACGCTATCAGGGATCATAGTATATCCATAGCTTGATCCGTATGAAGCAAAAACAGGACCTAAGTTTTTACCATTCCCGCTAACTACGAAAGAAACATATTGTGAACCTCCTGTTAAAGTACCTTTGTTTGTAATTTGGACAGTATAAACAGATCGCTCTGTAGGTGAGATTGAAATTTGTTCTGTGTTATCTCTAATATTATCACCTGTGGTTGCGGCGGCAGTAGGTGATGTTGGATTGAGTATCCAAGGATTATAAACATTATTATCTCTGGGTTTGGTAATTCGAAGATCCAGATCGTTTTTCAGCATTATATTGGTTGGATCGAGTGCGGGCGCGACAGGCGTTCCGGCCGGATCGGTCCAGCAAATAGATGCTCTGATCGGAGATGTGCCATCACTTAGAATATTGAAACGAATGGTGTCGCCTTGACTCAGTAATAATTCTCTGATATGCGAATTAGCTCCATCAATGCTGTCTTGAGTCATAAGTTGAGCAGCTTTGAGTGTATTCATCAATCCCCAACCGTTCATATAATCTGGTCCGGGGTTTGGACCAGCTTCATCAGCAGTATTCAAAATAATTGCTTTCATTGTGGAAGAACGCAATAGTGTGCTGCCATGCAAGCGTTGTTGATGATGCAGCAACAAACCAATTGAACCTGATGCGTTGGGTGTTGCCATCGATGTGCCGCTCATTGAACCATAAGCGGAATCGGTAGCGCGGAGTGTTGAATATAATCCCACGCCATTTGCAACTATATCTGGTTTTATTCTGCCATCATCTGCAGGTCCCCAGCAACTGAAACTCGACATAACCACACCGGATGGGTTGTTATATCCACCAGTAATATCCTCGACAGCACCGACGGTAAGAATATTTTTTGCAACACCCGCGTCACCGATACAATCATAACCGTCATTTCCGTCTCTACTGCGGGTCGCGGTTTCAATTACCCACACACCATTTTTCCTCACATAGTGTGTAGTTTGATATGAAGACCCTTCATCACGATCATTTCCGGCAGATTTGCAAATGAGGTAGTAAGGATTGTTGATTGATATCTGGTCGAAATCGCGGGCGTCGGCATCATAAAATCCGAATCTGTAATCTTCAAAGGTGCTGATTGTTACATCTCCCCACCAATTCCATGCGCCGGCATTTGGGTATCCGTAGCGCCAACCGGTGATTGCTCCATAAGAATGGTTCGAAACCAAAACACCTGCCGTATCCATTTCTGTAACGTCGTAATCCCAGTTGAATGCTTTCAAAGATCCGAGATAAGACATCCCCTTCGCATTCGCGCTTAAACCTGTTCCAATCATCGTACCAGCGACATGTGTGGAGTGGTCGCTGTTGCTGCCTTGGGTTTTAAGTATTCTTCCGGTTAATTCTTTGTGCGTAGATCTCGGAGCACCTTCGTCCCATTCCCCTAGTATAATACCTTCACCAGTCAGTGCCAAACCGTTACCGCCTGTAGGCCAAACTTTATTTGTTGAGATGGTTTTTGCTGCATTAATATTATCAGTTATTCTGTAAATCAATAAACCATTTTGAACTCGATGGACTGCAACACCGGCTCCATCTTCAAGTGTGGCTCTTAATGGCATTTTTAATTTCACAGCGAGAGATTCTGCTTCAGCAAGTTCTTGACGAATTTCTAAACCACGTCGTTGTGCAAAGTTTTTTTGAGGTTGTGCGATAGCAGTTTGTACTGCTGATATTATAAATATGAGCGATATAATTGTTAATAATTTTTGCATACAGAGAACTCCGGAATAAGGTGACGGTTCATTGAGGTGTTTATTACTCTAATGTATAAAATTACTATTATTGTATCAAGTGGTTAGTATGAAATTCTCATTGATTATAACAAAAAAATATCGTATTTTGACTCAAATTAAATAGGAGAAGAATGGAAAATCAAGATAATATGCATGAAAATGACAGGGAGAGAGAACAGATACCAGTGAATCCACCTCAAAATGAAAATTTTGCCACACCTGCCGCAGAATCGCAAACACCTTCCCGCCCACAACAAAGTCAACAACAGACGAGACAAAAACAGGAAGAACGGGGAAGGGAACGGCATAACAGATATCGCAGACAGCGTCCTCAGGGAACAGATACAGAAAGGCAACAAGATACGGCGAGAGAGCTTTCGATTCTGATTCCATTGTTCAATGAAGAACAATCTCTGAGAGAACTCTATGATAAAATTAGAAATGCCTTAAACCGGAATCAAAGATTTGAAATCATCTTTGTTGATGATGGCAGTACTGATAACTCGATGCGCATACTTCATGATCTGCGACATAGGGATAGAAGGATAAAAATTATTCGCTTCAGAAGGAATTATGGAAAATCGGCAGCACTCAGCGTAGGATTTAATCATGCGAAGGGTGATATTATTATTACGATGGATGCCGATTTGCAAGATGATCCAAATGAGATTCCGAATCTTGTCAACGAAATTAAAAAAGGATTCGACCTCGTTTCCGGGTGGAAGAAGAAACGGCGAGACCCAATCACCAAAACGATTCCATCAAAGTTTTTCAATTTTGTTGTATCGAAGATGACCGGAATAAAACTTCACGATTTCAATTGCGGATTAAAAGCGTACAGAAAAGAAGTAGTCAAGGAAATTGAAATTTACGGAGAACTGCACCGTTATATCCCGGTTCTTGCACACTGGCGCGGATTTAAAATTGGTGAGATTGTTGTCCAACACTATGCAAGAAAATTTGGTAAAACAAAATACGGTCTCGGAAGATTTTGGAAAGGATTTCTTGATTTGGTGACCACACTATTCACCACGAGATATCTGCAACGTCCGCTTCATTTCTTTGGATTATGGGGATTGGTCTTCTTCCTCATCGGTATCGGTATTGATGCATACCTTGTAGCTTTAAAATTTGTTGAAGGGATTGCTCTAAGCAACAGACCGCTTTTCTTAGGAGGAATTCTCTTAACGATAGTAGGTGTTCAAATTATTTCAATCGGATTATTGGGAGAGATGATTGCAAAAACCCGACCTGTAAACGAGAAAGAGTACTCCATAAAAGAATTTTGGAAATGAGGCGATCAGATCAGAAATAAAATGAAACAATTTTCCTCCAAACAAATTAAATCTGATTGTCGGTATTTCCGCGGTGATATTCCTTGTAAGCCCCATAAGCTGAATGGAGTTCATTGTGTCGATTCAAAAGGTAAATCCTGCAAACATTATGAACCGACCGACAAACGGATTCTAATAATAAAATTGGGAGCTATCGGAGATGTAATCCGAACGACACCACTATTACACAAATTGAAAGCAGTTGAACCATCTGCAGAAATTTGGTGGCTCACCCTTACACCCGATGTTGTACCCGGGTCGGTTGATGTAATATTGCCGCTCAACGTTCAATCGATCGCGATATTAAGGTCGGTTTCTTTCGATCTATTATTCAATCTGGATAAAGATAAAGAAGCTTGTGCACTTGCCAATCAAATCTCAGCTCGTGTTAAAAAAGGTTTTATATTGCGAGAAGGCAAATGTGTGCCGATCGATAATGATGCAGACCATAAATATCTCACCGGTGTTTTCGACGATTTGAGTAAGTCTAACACAAAAAGTTATCAGGAAGAAATTTTCGAAATATGCGGTTACAAATTCTCGAATGAAGAATATATAATGCCTTCTTTGATAAATTATAACTGGAAATTACCTAAGAATAAAAAGATTATAGGTTTGAACACGGGTTGCGGAGGCAGATGGACTTCCAGACTATGGGCAGAGAAAAATTGGATTTCACTCGCGAAAAAACTGAAGAAAGCAGGATATATTCCGTTGATGTTGGGCGGTGAACAGGAACATCTGAAGAATCAAAGACTCGCGCGCGAAAGTGGGGCGCTTTACTTCGGGCATTTCCCTCTGAATAAATTTATGAGCGAAGTGAATCAATGCGATCTGGTTGTTACTGCCGTAACAATGGCGATGCATCTTACAATCGGTTTACGAAAAAAGATAGTGCTGTTCAACAATATTTTCAATAAACATGAATTCGATTTATACGGGCGGGGCGAAGTTTTAGAACCGGATTTTGATTGCAATTGTTTCTATTCGCCAACCTGTGCTAATGATTGCATGCAATACCTCAAAGTTGACAAAGTTTTCGATGCCTGTGTTCGCCTCCTCGAATCAAAAAAATAGATTTTGGTGGATATGACGAAAGGCAAAACTAAAACTTCGATTGGTATGCCTCATATTAAAGATTGGCACGCCGTAATTATAATTTGTTCACTTGTGGCGATATTCTTCCGTGATATTCTCCTTCAAAAGGCATTTTTCTGGGATGATTTTTTATATCAATATTATCCGTACCGAAATTTTTCCGCCGTATCGTTGTCGGGCGGCGAGTTGCCGCTGTGGAATCCTTACACATTCAGCGGTTCTCCTTTCCAGGCAGACATTCAATCAGCAGTTTTTTATATACCCAATTTGATACTTACACTGTTTGTTGCCGGAGGAAAGTTGAATTTCTATTGGCTAGAAATTCAAATTATCATACACATGATGATTGCCGGAGTGAGTATTTATTTTTTGGCGAAGGAGTTCGGCCTCTTAAACTTTGCCGCTCTGTTCACCGGTGTGATTTTCTCATTGTCTGGATTCATGATCTCTCATGTAATCCACCATACAATCATCTGTCATATTGCATGGCTTCCTCTTATAATACTTCTTTTCCGTCGTGCCGTTCTACAACACTCTCTTATTACAATGATTTTAGGTGGAATGGTGCTCGGTAATGTGATACTCGCCGGTTCACCGCAGGTATCTTTATACATTATGTTTTTTCTTCTCATCTATTTTATCTTCGAACTGTTGAATGGTTGGAAAGAAAACTCTATTTCTGGCTCGGTTAAGAAAAGTTCAATCGCAATCGGATTTGTTATAATCGCTCTCGCCTTCACCGCAATACAGTTGTTACCGACGATTGAATTAGCTCCATTATCGCAGCGTGCTGAAATTACATATGAAAAATCACAGGAAGGCCAGCTTGTTTGGCAGCAGTTAATTACTTTCATCATTCCTAAATATTTTGGATCAAGCGGCGCTGAGGGTTCGACTTATTGGGGAAATGGGGCATACTGGGTTTACTGGGAAACATGTTTTTATCTTGGTATTCCGGCATTTATTCTGATTATATTCTCGATGACCAGATTTCGGGCAAATCGTTATATCATTTTCTTTTTCAGCATAGGGATATTTTCTGTACTTTATGCATTGGGAGATAATTTTATTCTGCATAATTTCTTCTTTCATTATATACCGGGGTTCGATAAGTTTCGCAGTGTGGGGCGCATTATGCTGATATCGGCTTTTAGTTTTTCGCTACTGGCTGGTTTTGGAATCCAGGCAATGTTCGATCTTATTAATCAATCGCCTCAAAAATTTAAAAAGATTTTGATCGGGATAGGTGCCATCGTGATAATCCTATTTCTTCTAAGCCTGGCAGGGTGGATGCAAGGCGGTGTTGACCGCAGAGTGGCAGATCAAATACATGCGAATACCGTTGAAGCATCGACTTCAATGTTGCTAATTTCGTTAACATCTGTTGGTTTAATATTTTTGATAAGCCGACGGTTTTCAGCGTTTATAATGTTAGGCGCTTTGTTGATCGTTCTATTTATTGATATCAATCTATTCGGTTTTAACCATAACAATGGAACGACTAATCCCGACGAATATTACCGCAGGACTGAAAGTTTGGTGCGATCGCTGCGAGAAGCGGGACAACAAGAATATTTCAGGGTCAATTCGCGCCGCGAGAATACCATGATACTGGATAGAAACCAGGGAATGATTGACCGTATCTTTATGATGGAAGGATATACACCGCTCTCGCTTCAAAGAAATTATCCTATCGTGAAAGACTTCGATCGTGCGTGCGATTTACTGAACGCAAAGTATCAGCTCGTTGTTGATGAATCACGCCGATTAATGGACCTCGTTCCTTCTAAAACATATTTACCTCGCGTTTTTTTCGTTTATGATTCAAAGATAATCACCAACGAAGATTCTGCCCGTGCGTATATGATTCGTGATGAATTCAATCCACGATCTACAGCAGTGTTTGAGCGAGATCCTCAATTTACAGTTGATGGAATTTCCGGAGATGGAAAGGCGGTTATCACATCATACTCTTTGAATAAAATTTCAGTTCAAGCAGAAACTCCGAAAAATGGATTATTAATTCTAAGTGAAATATTTTATCCAGGATGGAATGCATATATCGACGGTACGCTTACGCCAATTCATAGGGTTGATTGGTGTTTAAGAGCAATACCGGTGAAATCGGGGAGACATGAAATAGTTTTACGTTTTGAACCCGAGAGTTTTCGCATAGGTTCATTGATAACATTTTCAACGCTGTTGATATCAGTAGTGTCTATTCTGTTTATCCAAATCAAGAAGAAAAAGTAAATTAGAACATCCGGAAAAACAATAATGAAATATTCAATTATCATCCCAGTTTATAACGAAGAGGCGATTATCCCGGAGTTATCTCGCCGCTTGAAACTAATTCTTGATAGAATGAATATGGAGGCAGAAATAATATTTGTTGACGACTGCAGCGTCGATAAAACTTTTAGTATGATTGAATCACTTCATCAAACAGATTCCCGTTTTAAAGTAATTCGTCTTGCGCGCAATTTCGGACATCAGATAGCTATTACCGCCGGAATGGAATTCACGGAAGGAGAAGCGGTGATACTTATGGATGGAGATCTTCAAGATCCTCCTGAATTATTACCTGATTTGTTAGCAAAGTGGTCTGAAGGTTACGATGTAGTCTATACGATAAAAAGGAGCAGAAAAGAAAACGCCTTAAAATGGTTAGCATTCACGTCTTTTTACAGGGTGATGCATATATTTTCTTCGATATCAATTCCTATGGAAGCCGGTAATTTTTCTCTTATGGACCGGAAAGTTGTTGATGTAATACGATCCATGCCTGAAAGGAATCGATATATAAGCGGAATGCGTGCGTGGGCCGGTTTTAGGCAAACAGGCGTAGAATTCGATCGCGAAGCACGCTATGCTGGTAAACCGAAAATGTCTATTAGAAAACTTATTGATCTCGCCTTGGATGGATTGATATCGTTTTCGAATGCGCCTCTGCGGCTTGCAATTTACGTGGGACTTGCTGTTGCGGTAATCTCATTCATCGGCGGCTTATATGTTATCTATGAAAAATTATTCACTGATAAGGCAATCCTCGGTTGGGCATCTACAATTGTTGCAATCACTTTCATAGGCAGCATGGTTTTGCTTACGCTCGGAGTGATCGGAGAATATATCGGGCGTATTTACGATGAAGTAAAGCACCGCCCTATTTACATTGTGAAAGATAAAGTAGGTATTTGATTGGTGACGTTCTAAACGAGAAATATTCTTACGCAATTTTAATCTTTCTTCTTATTCATTGACTTGGCAGCAGAGCATAATATCAATTACCTGAAGTGGGATGTTTTAAGAAAATACACTCCGTCTTGGATACGACTGAAGTATTTCCCATATCTCATCGGCATCATTTATATGATTTCGATAATTGTAATTGCCATGATCTGGCACAAGATAGGTGATTACAGCGTCGAGACAGATTTTTACTGGACATACGCGCCTCAGGCGGCAAAATTATCTAGCGGTGAACTTACAATCGATGATTTTAAAGGTCCAGGATATACAATCCTTCTTTCCATCGTAAACTTGTTGACAGCGGATTATTTTATTGCCGGGATATTTATTTCCGCGATCTCTGCCGGAATAGTTTTAATCATGTTGTACAAATTGCTTGCTAAATATTTCAGTTACGATGTTAGCTTGCTGGTCGTATTGATGACAATTGCCAATAAAATATTTGTGCAATACTCTTACACAGCGAGCACCGATATGGTATTTTATGCTTTAATAATGATTTCTATCTACGTATTTTGGTCCAATCAGAAATTGTCCGGAAACCGATTCGCGTTTTGCGGGGCGCTGAGCGGATTTACATATCTTGTGAGATACAATGGCGTATTTTTACTTTTCGTTTTTGTATTCTTAATTTTGCTAATGAATATATTCAATGAATCGATCAAAAAACGCTTATACTATATTTTATTTTTTATTTCAGGATATTTATCGGTGGTATTACCTTGGTCACTACTTTTGTATATCAATACCGGAGATATGTTTTATCAAAAGAATTACCTAAACATAGCATTTGAACTTTACGGTAAAAGGTATTTTTCATGGGATGATTGGTGGACACAAGAGTCTTACAAATATAAATCGTTCGCAGGGGTCATCTT
This sequence comes from Ignavibacteriales bacterium, assembly GCA_016214905.1. Lineage (NCBI taxonomy): Bacteria > Pseudomonadati > Ignavibacteriota > Ignavibacteria > Ignavibacteriales > Ignavibacteriales bacterium. The sequence continues at coordinate 97,220 of JACRMQ010000006.1, forward strand.
TCATGAACCGCTGACATTTTTCAAGGTTTCTTTAATGAATGTTTATTATCACCTGCTTGATGATCTTGTCTTCTTAATTGATTACTGGATCGGATTGTTTTCTTTATTAGCAATCATCATGCTGAAAATATTCAAGCTCGAGAAAAAACAACTTGCAATAATTATTTTCGGAGTAGCTTATTTTACTTCCTTGCTACCTGTTTTCTATGCAGAAAGATTTACACTCCCACTCATGTCAATATATTTCCTGCTTGCCGTTATCTTTTTCGCTTGGGTAGTGTCAAAGAAATTTAAGATTATGAATCATACAATTATTTTAGCAATAATTTCAATTTTACTCCTGCTATCTGCATTTTATACAGTATATTACAATGCTGGACAGATAGTTCTGGGACCCAAAGATGTTTTGAATATTTCCTCGGATTTTTATAAAAACTTTTCGTCAAGCGAAAAAGGAAAAGTTATCATTGCGAGGAAGCCCCAAATTGCCTATCAACTCCAGATGAAATTTGAGCAATTTCCAAATGTGACAGATATAAACCAATTGGTTTCAGAAATTCGAAAAAAGCGTGTAGATTATTTATATTTTAGTTCTATTGAAGCAAAAATGAGACCTCAATTTAAAAAAATTTTCAGAGGTGATGCAGCTCCCCCCGGATTTGAATTGGTTGCGATATCGAAGAATCCTGTCGCCCTGTTATACAAAATTAATTTGGATAGACTTTTAATAGAATGATTGGTATTAACTCAAATATTTCAACCAGTGATCAATCCGAAAAAGTTTTGGGATTATTCATATTGGGCATAGTGATTATCTATGGTTTTGCTTCATTTTTCCCCGATTCATTCATGTGGGGAATCAATCATCTGGCATTTCTTCCAGTTTCGATGCGGATAGTATTTCTCTTGATTGCATTGTCCATCGGATTCCTTTTAATATCAAGAAATATTCAATTTTTTATCGATGATAAAATTCATTTTCTTTCTTATTCTCTCATAGTTCGCATTTTAATCCTGTCTCTGATTGCAATTTCAGGAACAGCTATATTTTATTCTTACCGAATCCGTACCGAGATGTACGGAGATACCTTGACTCTTTTAAGTTTGTTATCAGAAAAACGATATGCGCTTGCGGATTTGTTCGACCTTAGTGATAAAGAGCCGTTAACTCGTATGATCCATCAATCTCTGTCATCAAAATTTGGTGTGGATCAAAAATCGATGTTCCAAATTGTGAGTGCCGTTAGCGGGGGAATATTTTTAGTTTTAATAACTGTCTTCATAGTGAACAGGAATAATACAAGATCATGGAAATTGCTCGCACTAATCGTTTTCTTTTTTGCCGGTGCCAACCAATTGTTCTTTGGACATGTGGAAGATTATACTCTTGTTTATTTGGCTATCACCGTGTTCCTTATTCTTGCCTGGAATTTATTTGATGGAAAAAAAGTGTTTGGTTGGATGATCATTGTATTCCTTATCGGATCAAGACTTCATATCGAAATGATTTTATTGCTGCCGGCGCTACTCTATGCGGGTGCTTTTTTGGTGGAACAAAGGCAAGGGAAATTGAACCGTTGGTTGAAGCCGCGGAATATTATGTTTCTTATATTAGCTTCCATGGTTGGCTCATTCTTTGTCTATCTTTTTTATTTTGATGCGTATCGGTATTCAGTTGGTGACCAGAAAGAAATAATGACGAAAATATTTCTTCCGGTTGTAAATCCGCTACAGCAACCGCATTCGTATTCTCTTATTTCTTTAAATCATTTCTCTGATGTTATTCAGCAATTATTTTTTATCGCGTCACCTGCGCTCGTGTTATTGACGATGGCCATCGTTGGCTATGGTAAAAATATTCGGTGGAAAGAACCCCGTTTAATATTTTCGCTCATTGCTCTGTTTTATTTTATCATATTTAATTTCACGATCAATCCGATGCTGTCGATGCCGCGCGATTGGGATATGTTGTCTCCCACTGCGGCAGCTATTAATTTTGCTTCTATTGCAATAACTTTTCAACTATTTAAAAATTCAAGAATCAGATTCTATTATTCGAAAATAATTGGTGCCGTTGGTGCTGCTGCAATATTATCCGGTACATTATTTATCATAAACGCAGATGAACAAATGTCGGCTTTACGTCTGGAAGGTGTTGGTAAGTGGGTTTTCAAAAGTTATTATAACGGTTCTACCTATATTATAAATATGGGGGAGAAGATGATGGGTGATTCACAGAAACAAATCGAACATAGAGAACAAACGATTAAAGATTTGTTGCCGTACACTTCTAAACCTGACCTGAATATCAGCATGTTATATTATAAACTGGCTGTTCTTTATTATCAACAACGCGATTTTGAAAATTCCGGTAATCGTAGTGCCGATGCTCTTCAGTATGATTCACAAAATGCTTCGGCGCTTAAAACTTTGGGATTATCTAAGATACAACTGAAACAATTCGATAAAGCAATTAATCTTTTTTCTTTTTATAATAAGAATATCAATAATCGGGATATTAACGATGCGCAGGGAATGTTACTGGAAGAAAGTGCCCGATTATTGGCAGTTATGAGTTTAAAGGAGGATAAAAAAACGGAAATTCAAAATAAATTAGACGAAATATATCGTCTGATATTGGTAAAATGATAAATTTATGAAAATAGTAATTGTTGGAACAGCATATCCTCTTCGTGGTGGAATAGCGCATTTCAATGCTTTGCTCGCCAAACATCTTGGTATTCACCACACGGTTGAGACAGTTACTTTTAAACGTCAATATCCGAAATTCCTATTCCCCGGCAAAACACAGGATGAGGCGGGTGCACCGATTGACGTTGCAGAAGCTCCGCAGTTGGTAGATTCGATTAATCCATTAAACTGGCTCAAGGTTGCAAAAATCATAAAAGAAAAAAAACCTGATTTGCTTATCTTCAAATACTGGCTTCCGTTTTTTGGTCCTTGCTTCGGTACGATTGCAAAATTGGTCAAACGTAAATCTAACACAAAAGTACTTTTTATTTGCGATAATATTATTCCTCACGAACGCCGGTTTGGTGATGTCGTTTTTACAAAGTATGCATTCAAACAGGCAAATTATTTTATAGTTCAGTCCGATGCGGTCGAACGGGATCTGCGAAAGTATTTTCCTATTGCACATTACTGCAAAGTTCCACATCCGGTTTATGAAAATTTCGGTGAACCAATGAATAAAGAAACAGCCAGAACTAATCTCGGAATTAATTCTAAAAAGGTTATACTTTATTTCGGATACGTCAGAGCGTATAAAGGATTGCTTGTTCTATTCGATGCTATGAAACAATTAGATGATGTCCAATTATTAGCGGTCGGGGAATACTATGATGATCAAAAGAAATACGTTGATAAGGTTAAATCATTCGGACTTGAATCTCGAATAAAATTTTATCCCGATTACATACCAAACGATCAGGTAGCGCTTTATTTCAGTGCTGCCGATATAGTTGTGCTGCCTTATTTATCTGCCACTCAAAGCGGAATAACACAGATTGCATATAATTTTGATAAACCGGTTATAGCAACAAACGTAGGCGGATTGGCGGAAGTTGTGATTGATGGACGGACTGGGTACGTAGTTCCTCCAAACGATGCGGCTGCTTTAGCGAGCGCGATTAAAAGATTTTATACGGAAAAAAATGAGCAGGAATTTGTTGCCATGGTGAAAATAGAAAAAACTAAATATTCGTGGGAGAATTTTATACGAGCGATTGAAGGATTAATGGAAACTCATGAACGAAAGTAATTTACTATGCCCTGTTTGTGGTAACCGAAATTTAGGTGCAAAACCGTTCGGGTATCTCTTTAAAAATCGCTGGTTAAATGCTGTTGAATGTAAAAAATGTACAATAATTTTCATCAACCCTCAACCTACGAATCAGGAAATCGCTTCTTTATATTCCAAAGAATATTTTGAACACGATTTTCGCTGCGGTCATACCGGAAGTTATTTCGATGAATCTGCCCTTGCTTCGCTTGGCGAAGATAAATTGTTGGTTCAATTCAAGAAATTTAAAGATAAAGGGACGTTTTTAGAAATTGGATGTGCCGGTGGTGCTTTTTTAAACACACTTCGCGAAGCAGGATACTCGGTTCAGGGAGTCGAATATTCTTCTGAGGCAACTCAATTTGCGAAAGAAAGATTCAATCTAAATATTCACACCGGCGATCTTTTATCGGCGAAGTTTGACGACAACATGTTCGACCTGGTTTATATGGGAGATGTGCTTGAACATCTGCCTGATCCAAACGCTACTTTAGGTGAGATTCACAGAATAATGAAACAGGGCGGAGTTTTGGGAATTCGCTGTCCAATGCAAACGAATACACTGTATTCTCGTATTGGCTTCATGGTTTATACCTTGCTCAGGAAAAGGGCGACGGTGCATTTACCGCCGTATCATCTTTTTGAATACAGAGCTAAAAGCATAAAATATTTGTTGAATTCTCACCAATTCAAAATTGAATTGTTAAACCAGACCATAATGCCTGTGGCGGATATATCACTCCGCGGATCGGCATTGCAGAAGCTGATGAAAAAATTGTTTCAATATCCGAATGTATTCCTCACCCGCACGCTGAAAGTTTTCGGCGATAGAATTGAAATCTTCGCATCAAAGGAGAAATGAATTAATGAAAATCGCAATCGTGTTCGGGACTCGTCCAGAAGCCATAAAAATGGCTCCGGTAGTTAAGGAGGTTGAAAAACGCGGATTACAACCGCTCGTTATAGTTACCGCACAGCATCGTGAAATGCTCGATCAAAAATTAGATGTTTTTAAAATCAAACCGGATTATGATCTGGACATAATGAAACATAATCAAGACTTATTCCATGTAATGAGCGCTGTGTTGGATGAAATCAAACCGGTTCTTCAAAAAGAAAAACCTGATGTGCTATTGGTGCAAGGGGATACAACAACAACATTCGCGGCAAGTCTTGCCGCTTTTTATCTGAAAATTCCGGTCGGACATGTTGAGGCGGGGCTGAGAACTTGGAACAAGACAAATCCTTTCCCTGAGGAAATGAATCGACAGATTACCACACGCCTTACCGAATATCATTTTGCACCCACACCGTGGGCAAAACAAAATTTAGTGAGAGAAGGTATCAACGAGGAAAATATTTTTGTAACCGGTAACACAGTAATCGACGCATTGCTGATGATTGTTGATCCGAATTTTGAATTCAAAGAATCTCCACTGAATCAAATCGATTATTCCGGAAAGAAAGTAATTCTCCTAACATCGCACCGCCGTGAGAATTTCGGAGAACCGATGGGGCGGGTATTTTCAGCATGCCGATATATCGTTGAAAATAATTCAGACGTTGAGATGATCTATCCCGTTCATCCAAACCCGAATGTACGCCAAAAAGCTGATGAGATACTTGCCGGTGTCCCAAGAATTCATTTGATAGAGCCGTTGGATTATCGTCCATTCGTTCAATTGATGAATAAATCGTATCTGATTCTTACAGATTCGGGCGGGGTTCAGGAAGAAGCCCCCTCGCTCGGTAAACCGGTTTTAGTATTGCGAACTACAACTGAGAGACCTGAAGCAATCGATGCTGGAACCAGTAAACTTGTTGGAACGGATTATCAAACTATCGTGACCGAAGCGCAGAAATTACTCTCGGATAAGAAGGCATATCAAGATATGTCGACAAAAACAAATCCGTACGGAGATGGAAAAGCTGCTGAACGCATTGTGAATATCCTCCTCGAAAAGGTAAAATAGTGATCCATCCACCGTTGGTATATATAATTGTTCTCACCTGGAACGGGAAAGCCGATACCCTTGAGTGTTTACAATCTCTTCAGAAACTATCTTATTCTAATTATAAGATTATTGTGGTTGACAACGCATCCACCGATAGTACCGCAGAAGAAGTTCGACATCTTTATCCGTCTGTTGAGGTTATCAGAAATTCATCGAACCTTAGGTTCGCAGGTGGCAATAACATCGGAATAAAAACTGCGCTTAATAATAAAGCTGATTATATTTTATTGTTGAATAACGACACGATAGTTGCAGAAAATTTTCTTTCTCACCTTGTAGAAGCTGCAGAATCAGATGAACGGATTGGAATGACGGGACCAAAAATATATTATCATTCCGATCCGAAACGGATCTGGTATGCTGGTGGTGTAATTGATTGGTGGACTGGATCAACATCTCATCTGGGAGTCCGGGAAATCGACATCGGACAATTCGAAAAAATAAAAACGACTGATTATGTCACAGGATGTAGTATGCTGGTTAAAAAGAGTGTAATCGAACAGATTGGCGTCCTGGATGAATCATATTATATTTATGGAGAGGATGCAGATTGGAGTTTAAGAGCCGTTCGCGCCGGATTCAAATTACTATTTGTACCTCAGGCATTAGTGTGGCATAAGGTATCGGTTAGCACCGGTGGTCATTTTTCGTGGTTTAAAAATTGGAACAAATTGAAAAGTCAGTTACGTTTTCTCGTTCGCTATGCAAAACCATTTCATTGGTTTACCATACCTTTCTTAATGCCTTTGAATATCTTGTTTACAATTTATAGATCGAAGCAAAACGATATCCAATAATTGTTCTTCATAAAAATTTTAATTATTATTTTACAATCAGTTTAATAATCATCAACCAAACATCAGCTTATGCCGTTCACTATTTTATCGAAACATTTAAATGGAATCGTTGTTCTTAAAACCGAAATTTTCAAGGATGATCGTGGATATTTTATGGAGGTGTTTCGTGAAGATACATTTAAGGCGTTAGGAATCCCATCTTATTTTCCGCAGGATAATCATTCACGGTCTGCAAAAGATGTTGTGCGAGGATTGCATTTTCAATGGAATCCCGCTATGGGGAAATTAATGCGCGTTATAGTCGGAACCGCATTTCTTGTCGCAGTCGATATAAGAAAAAATTCTCCAACACTTGGTAAATGGTTCGGTATCGAGGCATCGGCGGAAAATAAATTGCAGGTTTGGGCTCCTCCGGGTTTTGCACGCGGATTTTGTGTTCTTTCCGATGTCGCCGAACTACAATATAAATGTACCGGTATTTATAATCCGAACGGGGAATCTAACATACTTTGGAACGATCCGGATATTGGAATTGATTGGCCGACAAAAAATCCCGTACTTTCACAACGCGATTCAACAGCTCGAACTTTAGCTCAATGGCTCACTTCATCTGAATCTGATAATTTCAGGTATTGATATTCATTCAGATGGCAACGCAGACAAAAAAAATAACTCTTGATACAGCAGCGATATTTTTCGGAAAGGTTGTTGGCCTCATTTTCGGAATGATGCGATTAAGCTATCTCGCAGCAAATCTTGGAGTGGCAAATTTCGGTATTTTGAATTTTGCATTGTATTTTTGTTCACTCTTTCAAGTGCTATTCGATTTCGGCATGTCCCAGCTTCTTACCAGAGAAATTGCGCGTGACTTATCAAAAAGTACCGGTCTCGTTGGCAGAATAATCTATTTAAAGATTATTGTTGTTCTTATTGCTGGTTTGGTGGTTGGATTGGCTGGTATAGTTTTACATTTTGATAATCAAACTAACTGGGCAGTTCTTTTAACTACAGTCGTATTTGCCATTAACGGAATATCGATGATATTTTTAAGCGCTTTTCAAGCACACCGTAAAATGACCATTGTCTCGGTTTCAAATATTTTGAATGATTTGCTCTTATCGGTATTTGTAGTTCTTCTTATTAAAGCGAGTCCATATGTAATAACGGTATTGATTTTAAGTATTATCGTTGCTCTTGCAAACATGATTTTCTTGTATTTTAAGTATTCGAGTACGATCGGTATTCCCGAATATTCCATCGATAAAAAAATATGGAGAAGTTTCCTGAATGACAGCACACCAATCGCGATGAATTCACTTGGAGCCTCAATGTATATGTTTATAGGTCCTACAGTGCTAAAATATACGCGAGGTGATATCGAGGTCGGGATCTATACCGCGGGGTATAAATTGATTTCGATATTGATGATGATTCCAACGGCTTATTCACAGGTTGTTTATCCAATATTTTCAGAATTCTACACTACTGCAGCAAATAAATTATCAAAAGCTTTAAACGATTCTCTTCGTATTATGCTGATTATAGCTTTTCCTGTGGCGACCGGAATAATTATACTCGCACCTAAATTATTTGCCATTATATTCACCACTGAATTTAATCCAGGCATTATTGTTCTCCAATTGGGAATAATCTCGATTATCATTTCATATTTGAACTGGGTTACTGCAACATTTCTTATGGCAATTAACCGACAAACTTTATTAATGTTTTTATCAATAATTATTGGTTTGGCAACTACCGCGTTTTCCGTAGTCATAGTGCCCAAGTATGGTTACATCGTTTTGCCGTTAACGATGATTGGTGTTGAGTTCTTGATTTTTATTGTTCACCGTTTGTATCTTCAAAAAATATCTTATGGAAATTTATCGATCATCTCTATCATTAAACCGTTTGTCGCGGCACTATTAATGGGTACTCTCTTAGTCTTATTATCGGGATTGAATTTCTTTTTAATTGTTTTGTTAGGTGCTGTTTCCTATTTGATAGTTTTATATTTCATTGGTGGATTTGGAGAACAAGAAATGGAACTTGCGGCGAAATTATTCCGGATACCATTACAAAATAAATCCGTGGATAGCCGATGAAGAGTATTTTCCTATATTCACCATATTGGGGAACGTTTGGCGGAGGGGAGAAATATCTTCTCGGTATCGCTGAAGCGTTATCGGAGAATCCCGTGCATGATGCCACGATTGTTTCCTCGGATGCGTCGATCAGTAAGATGCAACTGGAAAAATTCTCTCATATCGATCTCTCAAAGGTACACTTTAAGCATGCAGCCAGAATGAGTGATGTTCCGGAAGTGGTTGGTGATGCCGACTGTTTTATATTTCAGTCGAATGTAAGAAAGATTGTCACAAGAGCGCGTTCACACGTCCAAATCATCCAAATCCCGTATAGGGAAATTACACCGCTTTCGGTCGCAACGAAAGTATGCCGGGGTCAGATACGAGAGGGCGGAAAAGATATTCTCCGGTTGCGGTTGATGTCGTTTGCCCGGAGACAGGCGTCTGTTGTGCTGGTATACTCTCAGTTTGTTCAAGATATCCTGAAGAGGAATTATGATATCGAGAGCTGTATTCTTTATCCACCCATTCAGGATTTGTATGAACCGGGTATATCCAAGAAAAATATTATCCTGAGTGTGGGACGATTCTTCAAAGGGTTGTATAATAATAAACGGTATGATGTGTTAACGGCTGCATTCCGAATGTTGTACGACGCCGGTCTACACGACTGGGAATATCATCTGGTCGGAAGTGCCTCAACTGATAGCGATTCGAGGGAGATGATTCGTCAATTGGAAGTAGATAATAAAAATTATCCGGTTATATTCCACGTCAATGAATCGTTTGATACAATGCGGCGGATGTATAATGAAGCAACGATATTCTGGCATGGCGCGGGGTACGGAATTGACGAGGAGCGGAATCCTGAAAACGCCGAACATTTCGGAATGACCACCGTTGAGGCAATGTCTGCGCGGTGTATTCCGGTCGTTATTGCAAAGGGAGGACAGCGGGAAATTATCACACATGGAATGAATGGATTTTTGTGGGATACAATTGATGATTTGATGAAATTATCGACCAGGATTATCCATGGGGAGGTTGACATCAGTGTAGGAGAACGTGCACGTAATCGCTTTCATGATTTTGTATACCCCGTGTTCAGAAAACGGGTGAATGAAATTATTACGATCGAGAATTTAAAAAAAAGGAATATCAATGAAATTATTTGACAGAGGATTTAAGACTAAAGAAACACTCCGGGATATACCATTCGCACATGAAGTAATTTTTTCACCCGATCTAAATCAAAGGAACCGTTTAAAACACTATCTGAAAATGATAGAAAAAATTAGTGAACCATGTCTTGATATCAGCGATCCTAATTGGATAGGCGAACAAATTTCAAAACAACACAACATCAAAATCGAGAATACATTAAAATCTGATTTTAATGATTCTATCAAGACTAAAAGTGAAAAATACGAAACGATTCTATGTTTTGAAGTCTTGGAACATGTTATGAATCCGTCTCACTTTTTAAAAGAAATTCACAAATTGTTGACTCCCAGCGGTGTATTATATCTTTCGACGCCGAAACTCGCAGTTATCCCCATATATCAAACCGATGCTCACTTTATCGAATATAAAGAGCATGGTCTATCTCGAATGTTTGATTATTGCGGTTTCAAAATAGTAAACTCGGAGATATTCAGTCCATTTCCTGCTTGGTGGGCAGTAACAGGTTTTCGGCCTTTTTTCAGAACGGCTTTTCATAGAATTCAACTTTATAAACTTGTGAAGGTTTAAATTTATTTTATCACCTGCCACGAGCTTGCTTGTAAAATAAAACCGCCGGTGCATTGACCGGCGGTTTGTTTGTAGTTCAGAATTAAATAGTTTAGAATATCATTTTACCAATAACATTTTTTTGACATCGGTAAATTTATCGGTTTGTAATCGATAAAAATAAAAACCGGATGGCAGGTCTTCTCCATTGAATGTGATTTCTTTATACCCTGCCGATTGATATTCATTAACAATAGTTTTAATCTCCTCACCTAAAACATTGAATATTTTAAAGGATACCCTTGTATCTTCCGGTATTTGATATTTTATTTTTGTTATTGGATTGAACGGGTTTGGATAGTTTTGTTGAAGACGAAATGTGGTTGGGGTTGTGTTCTCAATTGTTTTTACAGATGTATTTATTATACCGGAAATAACTATATCATCAAAAGCAGTTAAATCGGTTTCTCCATTAGCACCAATCTCTATGTATCCATCCTGTCTCCAATCAGGTGAAATGATAACGTTATGAATGAGCTCATTGTTGACATAGATTTTTGCACTATCACCAGAGTCAACTATCTTTATTGTATTCATACTATCGCGAAGATACTGCCCGACAAACTTTCTTTCTTGTCGGAGAATAGAGCCGTTATGATATTGGTGATCGTATCCAGACCAAACAGCTTCATCATAATCTAAATATTCTGCTGAAGAACCTGCCGATCCAATAAGAACTGCTTTCCCACTATAAGCATTAGTTGATCCCCGCCATAGAAAAACCCACCACCCTTGGGCTTTAAATTCGTATGTCCCAGTACCGTTTGTAAAGCCATCGTTGTAATAAAAAACAAAACCTGGTGTAGTGCGTTTAAATTGTCCATCAACAACCTCAAAAACACCACCACCTCGGTAATCTTGTGTATGATGCCAGTTACCTGATGATGTAACACTATCAAAGTGGTCTTCAAATGTAAACAAGCTTTGACTGAGTGAAAGACTCGCAAAAAGAAAAAGGATACCGAATATACAAAAAATCCGGATTACCATATTAGCTCCTATGAATGATTTTATAAAGTTTATAAGTTGTTTTCCCAAAATGATAAATCTCCTAATAAAAGTACTCAATTTAAACGATTATGTCAATAGGGAAATTCCTGATAAGATCTTTAGAAATACTAAGATATACAAAATCTACCATGCAAGCGCACTCGATAATCAGATGTAACACAAGTGCAGAGAAAGAGGATTTAAGCAAACGTTTTTGTATTGACTATTATTGAATAAATCAGTAATTTATTCTTGAATTAACTGATTAAAACATTGAGCTAACTGAAAGATCGATTGGAAGGGTGATTATTTTTAATCGAACCAAAATAATTTCGAATGGTTTTGATTATATCAGATCAAATACTTTTCTTTTCAAACAATCATTTAGAAATCTCAAAACATAATATATTTTTTATCCAAGGAGGATCTATGCTTTCCTATAGGTTTATTTTATTTATTTTATTTGTTTCTCTTTTCTCAAGTTGTAGCAAAAATGAAGAGACAATAATTGGCCCTGGAGTTGACAAGCTTGGTAAAGTAGCTTTCAGTTTAAGCGACATTCCCAACGGTATAAAATCGATTCGAGCATGTATAACTCGCACGGGATTTGAGAGTGATACGATATTTTTATCGATCTCTGATACGGGTATTTCTGCTAATGGAAAGTTTGAAAATATTATCGTAGGCCGATGGCATTTGTTGATAGATGCATTTGATAGCTCGGATATCATTTGTTACTATGGTGAAGCTGATTTAGATGTTATAGAAGGCCAGACAACACTGATTGAACTTAATATGGTTGCAATTACTGGTGATATCGAGATTAAAGCAATTTGGCCAAGTAACACAATTTTTCCCAATAATTTGCTTTGGGAATGGACGCGCGATGCAAGGGGTGGCGGGTCGCAAGATAAGATTTTATTTCAGAACAATATAATATCTATTTCCCCGGTTAATCATGTCCACTTTATAAACAAGACAGTCAACCAAGGAGAGGGTGCGTATAGTTTCAAATTTAAAGGGGACAATTTTAAATTTGCTTGGAGAATTTCACCTCAAGACTCATTACTCGGTAAAGCATTGATCCTGCAATGGGTTTATCCGAGTACGTTCATTCTTGCACATATAAATTGGAATGGTTTTTACTATGGGTGGCCTAATGGCTCATATTTTTACAATCAAGTTAGTCTCCCAATCGACACAACAATATGGCATTCAATAGAAATTCAGGACAAAAATAATACATTAAAAATATTTTATGATGGTTCTGAAATTGACATATTTACCGGGCAACACCCCGCAACCGAATTTCTTGCCGATGTTCAAAAAGGGTATATAGGAATCGGAAATGAGAATATGTCAACAATTCAATACAAAGATTTTCGAGTCATGGTTAAATAAATATTTTCCGATCAGATACAGTTTGAAGGGGTGTCATTCGGCACCCTTGTTAATTCTTTCCCTTTTTTTCCGTATATTCATTCCTGTCAATGGAAAACAATAACGATTGAAAGTCTATATGTCAACCAAATCTAAATTATCAAGCACAAAAAGTTCGTTTAATTTAAAACCGACATGGTTCGATAATCTTTCTTCTGTGAAAAAAGATATATTCAGTATAGCTGTTCTTTTTGTACTGCTGTATATTCTTTTCTTCAAGATTATTACATCTGATATGATGTTCGCAGATTCTGGTGATACTGCTTCGGTCCGTAGCTGGGATAAGGCGATGGAACATATCAGAACTACAGAAAAAGTAGACCCGTTCTGGATACCGTACATCTTCAGTGGTTTGCCGGTTGCAAGCGCAATGATTTTTTCCCGCGATCTCAACTATCCCGAAATCATTTTACTATTTATTGGTAAACCTCTTTTCTTCGGTGGTGAGATGTCGTGGTTTATTCTTCACTATTTCCTAATGGGTATATTCACCTACTTCCTTGCGCGTCAATTGAAATTTCTCCACCTTCCATCCCTATTCGCTGCGATAACTATGATGCTGAATCCGTACGCAATCGGTTTGGCACAATCGGGACACGGATCTAAGATGATGACACTGACTTTCGTACCATTGGTGTTTCTTTTAGCTGTTTCGTTATTTCAGCGTAGAGATATCCTAAGTCTTGGTTTGCTCGGTGCTGCCACCGGTACAATGCTTCTGAATAAACATCCCCAGATTGCATTATACGGATTACTTTTAATTGGGATTTATTTTCTATACGAATCCATACTCGACATTAAAACACAACCAGTGATTGTTGCAAAAAGATTCGCCTTATTTGCAGCCGCTATGGCGATCGGTTTCGCGATATTCACGTATCAATATTTCCCCACCGAGCAGTACAAACCACATTCAATCCGAGGCAGTTTAACTTATGAATATGCCACAAGCTGGTCTAACCATCCGTTAGAGATGCTCACATTTATTCACCCGTCATTTTTCGGTTTCTCAAATAATTATATCACGGAGATCCAGGGGGCAGAGCAGGCTTTGCCGCTTTACTGGGGTTGGATGCCGTTTGTGGAAGGACCTGTTTATGTCGGCATTATACCTGCGTTGCTTATGGTGTTCGCGTTTATATATAAGCGAAACCGCCTCACATGGTTCTTGACAATTTTCACCATTTTCATTTTATTCCTATCGTTCGGAAATCATTTGGGTCTTATCTACAATCTATTTTTTGATTATCTACCTTACTTCAATTCGTTACGCGCGCCTGCCATGATTCTATCGCTGGTTTCACTGACGTGCGGGTTGATTGCGGCTTTCGGTGTTTCATTTTTAATGGAATTGCACCAGCGTGGCAAAGAAATCGATCTTGAAAAAATAAATAAAAATATTCTTAAGTGGATAGCAATCATCGGTGCTGTGATCGTATTCTCACTAGTGGGTAAATCTTTTCTCCAAAGTTTTCTATCGGATTTTATGTTCTCCAAAGAAGGGGAGTTGAGGGAATTTATCCAGCAAGCCGGACAACAAGGTGCTCTGCAATATCAAACACTCCTTAAAGAAAAACGTTTTGATGTATTTTGGGGTGACATGATAAAAATGTTTGTCCTCTCAGGTGCATTGCTGGGATTAATTTATTTTTATATCAAGGGAAGGAAATCGCCGACACTTGCCGCCGCCGGAATGATTTTACTTGTGACTGTTGATCTGGCAGCGGTGGATGTTAAATTTGTCAATCCCCGTCCGAGAACATCCTTCGAAGAACCACAAGCAGACGCGACTGTACAGTATCTGAATAATGATTCCTCGCTTTATAGGATATTCCCTCTCGGACGCGATGGGTCCGGTCAGGATTTATTTCAAAATAATTCTTTCATGTATCATCAACTATCATCCATTGGGGGTTACAGCCCGGCGAAAATCAGAATATATCAAGATCTGATTGAGTCAGCCCTTTATAACGGAGCCGATCCGCAATTTCCAATCAATATGAACGTTGTAAATATGCTTAACGTAAAATACCTTATAGCGCCCGGTCAATTACCCGCAAATAAGTTCCAGATGGTAAACTTCGATCAGACGAAGAAAATGTTAACTTACATAAATCCGGGTTGCTTACCGAGAGCTTGGTTTGTTGATACCGCGATTGTCGCATCATCCAAAAATGCAGTTTTTCTCCATCTTAACTCACCCGATTGGAATCCACACAAAACAGCAATTCTTGAAACTGCGCTTCCATCCGCAATCTTAAAATCTGATTCAACGAGGGTATCTGACATTCAATATCAATCCCAAAAACTGAGCATGAAAGTATTTACTGCTCAAAGCGCACTGTTGGTGGTGAGCGAAATATATTATCCTCCGGGGTGGAAAGCATTTATTGACGGGAATACTGTGGAGATTTATAAAACGAATTATGTTTTGCGTTCACTTATTATACCTGCAGGTGAGCACACAGTAGAGTTCCGGTTCGATGCTTCTATTTATGAAACCGGTTTAGCAATTACGAATGCCGGTTGGGGCATCAGCCTGTTGTTGGTTTTAGTAGGGTTGATCCAGATTCCGGCAATTAAAAAGCGAATCGGATTAGGAAAGAAAATACAGATTACCGATAATAAATCTGTTTGAGAAAAGTTTATTAGAATGGGGAATAAAAAAGGGTCGGTAGCAATACCGGCCCTTTAATTATTCTGTGCAAACGGATTTTACATCTCTTCCATATTTGTGCGATAGGCACGGCGCACGGCTTTAATTTTCTCCATGCGTTTCTTCACGGAAGGTTTGGTGAAGTATGAACGTTTCTTCACTTCTTTCAGGATACCTGAGCGTTCATATTTCTTTTTGAATCTTCGGATCGCACGGTCAATGTTTTCATTTTCATTTACAACAATACCGACCATTCGATTCACCTCCTTCCGATCTTAGTAACAAACGAATTACGATACAATTTCGCTTTCTACCGGTTCTTCCGGCTTTAAATTTTCGATCAGCCGCCGCTGACCCGCGATTTCGAACGACACTACAATTGCTTGATTGCCGTCCGACATTTTTATTTTAGATAGAACTTTTCCTACTTCATTCCATTCTTGATGAAATATCGATTCACCAATATGGAATGATTGCCATGGATTGTACACCCTTGCTTGTGAAGGCTCGAGTTCAGCTTGCGCTTTATCAACAGACTCTTCTTCTAACAAAGCTGCATGATGACACCGTGTACAACGGAACCAAGTTTTACCTTGAATTCCTTCCATTGTACCAACCTGCACCATCCGTGTTTCTTTGTTGCAATATGCACAGAAACGTCCAGAATATTTTGTACGTCCCATTCGTACTCCCCAATTGGTTCATTGGAAAATTAGTTAACTTCTGAGATGTACCGAAGATATGAACGAGGTTTCTATTACACGTTCCCAAGATTCAGTTACCGAACACCTACATCACAGCATATACAATATATGAAATTCTTTCAAATGAGTCAATTATAAAGATTTTTGATTATTTTTCTTTGAAATTTGACAAAATAGTGATATATTTATCAAGATTTATAAACGTTTTGTTATTTAAGGGCCCTTAGCTCAGTTGGTTAGAGCAGCAGACTCATAATCTGCGGGTCGTAGGTTCAAGTCCTACAGGGCCCACAAACCACAAGTATCATCCAGATGTTTGTGGTTTTTATTTTACTAATTTAAAGTGATAATAATGAATCAAAATGTTGAACCAGATCTGCAACAGAAAAACAGCACCGCAATGATTAGGGGTGTCGCCCTTGGTGTTGCCCTGTCGGGTGCAATCGGTGTGGCACTTGGTGATCTTCTTCTCGGACTTTCAATAGGAATTCCAATCGGAATCGCTCTGGGGATCTCTTTCAAGAGAAAAGAAAATAATAAAAAATGTTGATCTCTATAACTTGCATTTAGCCGAACTTAATTAATTTATTTTTTCCCTCTCGATAAATATTCATACATTTTATCTCTTAACGCGCGCAACCGCTTATCGTTCGGATTATTTAAAAGATATGTGTCGTAATTCGTAATTGCACGCTGTAAATCTCCTACCCGTGTTGCACAATCGCCTGCATACAGAAACAAAAGCGGCTCACGCATTCCTAGGTCAATAGCCGCTCTGAAATGTTTATCAGCCGTTGCAAAATCATTTTTTGCTGAATACAAGATTCCTAAATTCGCGTGCGCGCGCGAACTATTGCCATTCATTTGGATGGCACGCTCGTTAAACTCGATTGCTTTCAGTGTATCACCGCGTGTTGCGTATTCAACACCTAAATTGGAATAGATACCCGGATCCGGACTGTTTGCTTCAGCAGCACGTTTTAGTTGATAGAAATATTTTTCCTTCTCACCTAATTTCCTGTAAACGTCTGAAATGTTTCCGATGATGCGCGGATTTGCCGAATCAATCACCATGTAAAGTTCATAGTAGCTCCTTGCATCGGCATATCGTTGGTTATCAAAAAAATAATTTGCCAAAGCTTCACTATGTACCAACTGAGCTGTTTTTGATAACAACAGTGAACTATTAAGCATTTGCATTCTGGTTAAGTGCTTCTCAGCTGATGCATTGACTCCGATCCATGGAGCAGTATGCAAAATTGACACTAGTGCAATTAGAAAAAGAATGTTTCTACGTAATTGGATCTCGAGGGGCTGCAATAATAAATATATTGGTAGCACAATGAGTGGGACAAAAAAACTTGCAAATAGATCCCAATCTCTAGCAAGACCTAGTGCACTGTTTATAACCCAAGTGAAAAATATTCCGCAGAAAACGGCAGTCAATAAAAACAAAAATATCGGATTATTCCATCTTTTTTCCGGTGATAGCGCCGGGATCAGAATAATTGTTAGGAATAAACCAAAAGGCGCAACCAGCATGATGGCGTTAAACCAATCTAGCAAATGAGCGAAAGAAAACATCGCATATGGAAAGTTTCCGCCTTCTGCAATAAAAGGTTGAAGGAAATCGACCGACCCTGATCTCAGAGGGCGGATTATATTCATTAAATTGAATCCGATAAAATACATCATCGAGATCCCGATAATACCAATCCCGGCGATCAATCCGATGGCGATAATCCGTTTTTTCTTCCATTTAAAGATAAGCAGTAATAGTAAGCTCGGCAGAAATACTAACGATCCAAAGTGTAAAAGCACCATCAAGATGAAACATAAAATCGGAACAATTATCGAAATCCGTTTTTCTAACGCTAACCATCCGGTGATTAAATATGTCGTTGTAGCCACATATAACAAAACATAATTTTCTACATATCCGAAGAAAAATTGGCTTCCTCCCGCAAAAGCAAAGAAACATCCCAATAATACCCGCTCCACAAACGGTTGCTGAGATGATCTTAAGCTCCAAAACACTAAAGCTAAAAAACAAAGGAATGCGACAATATCAATTGTATAATAGACGGTGTAAGGATTTGGTGCACTTTCAAACGGATGAAGTTTCATCGCCAAACGATAAATCCAGAACATAAGCGGTTGATTGCGGAAACTTAATGTGATCTCATCACCCATAATACCGCTCGGCACGGAGCGAAGTAGTACTGCACCGTCTCCGAGAAGATGAAGCTTAGCCGGAAAGAAGTAGATTGCGATAATAATTATTCCAGATGTCAAACCGAAAATTACAATCCATGGCAATCTTCTTATAGCTCGTGCGAATCGGTCTATGTTATTAATTATCGATGATTGAATCTTAGGAATTGAGCAAAGCAAAACCAGCCCGATTGCAGACACAGCGATCCATTTTTCGTAAAATCCCCAAAAATGAAATCCCCAATTCGCATGAGATGGATAGATCGCCGCCCATCCATGCAGCGCCACAATAATGAAGATCGAAATTAAAATATAAAGAGTCGTTCTCGGCATCGAATTAATTATCTTATTTTTGGTTTGTAAAATTCTTTTTCAATGTACTAAAATTTATCAATTTATTTGAAATTGCGGTATCATTCGGTATCAAGGATAAATATTTCGTATAGATGCTGAACGCTTTACCATTGTTCCCCTTTTCTTCATACGCCTCGCCAAGAGCACGAAGAAGTTTCGGATCTGACTTCCCGAGTTTGAGTGCCGTTTCAATATGATTGATAGCATCATCCATTTTTCTTGTTTGAAGATACATTAATCCTAAGTTTGCGTGTCCGACCGCATAATCCGGATAAAGTGTTATAGTTGTTTCTGCCAGAGCAATTGCCTCATCAATCTTATCATGTCTGAATAGCTCCACCGATAAGTTGACTGATACTTTCGGATCGCGGTTCCCTAATTCTACCGATCTCTTCAGCATTCTGTATACATTTTCGTTCTCATTGAGTTTACGGTACACATCCGAAAGATTCGCGATGATGCGTGGATTGGAACTGTCGATGATCGTATATCTTTCATACCATTGTTTTGCCTTCGCGTAATCTTTCCTTTCCCAAAATATATTTGCTAACCGGTCATAGTATAACTGTTGCGCAAACGGGCTGAGTAATGCAGGTTGAGCCATAATCTCCACGCTACTGACGTGTTTATCCGGGTTCGAATTAATTCCGACTCTGGCTGCAATATGTAGAATAGATATAATCGTTACAATGGTAATTACTTGTTTGCGTATGTTCCCGTTGAAATAGTTAATAAAGAGGAACCATGAAAGTATTATCAGTGGGATAAAGAAACTTGCCATTAGATCCCAATCTCGAAACATACCTAAAGCTGGCGTCATTATGAATGTAAAAATGAGTCCACAAATGGTTGCAGGTAATAGAAAGAGAAGCTCTTTATTACCCTGCCAAATTTGCTTGTAATTTGCTGTCAAGATAATTATTGCCGGAATTAATCCCAATGGTACAACCAGAAAATTTAAATTTATCCACTCAACAAAATGCGTCAGCGAAAATAGAGTGTATGGGATTCCGTTGGCTGGTTGTGAGAATGGCAAAAAATCATATTTGAATGCTTCCTGAATCCGGATTATTAACCTATCCACGCCGTAGTCACTCAGGTAAATTAATAACAGAAATAATGCAGGGAGGAGGAGGGTGAGAACAATAGAAGTCCGCTTGTTGTTTTGCCACGAAAGAATCAGAAGCACTATCACGCTTGGGAGGTATATCATGGCACCCAGATGCAATCCAACAATTCCAAGGAAAAATAATACAGGAAAGATGATCGAAATTCTTTTTTGCAGCATAAATAATGCTGTTATTACATAACCGGCTGTAAATGCGTAAAGCAGCGCGTAGTTTTCTATATATCCGAAGAAAAACTGCACACCACCACCCGCAAATAAAAACAGGCCGCTGAGTAGTTTTTCAGTATTGGATATTTTCTCCTTCGACAGAAATAAATAAACGATCCCGAGGAAAATAATCCCGGCGAGAATATCTGTCAAGATATAAATATTCTGTAATCCATCGATACCAATGAAAGCCAGTACGCTTTTCATGCCGTGCAGAGATCCAAGAACTAGAGGTTGATTTCTGAAGTTTGCCGATTCAAGTGGATTGGATGGAAGTTCGCTTGTAGTAAGAAGTATTAACTTACTGTCGCCAAGTAATAACCCACGTGCGGGAAATTGAAATGACAAAAAGATTAACAAAGTTACGCAGCAAAGAAAAATAACAAGAGACGGTAAAGATGAGAATAGTGTACTCACTCGTTCAAAAACCCTTATCCAAAAACGCAAAACCGATGGAATGAAGAATGTTAAGGCAATTAACAAAACAATCGCCGATGTGGTGATGTCATAATATGCGAATGATTGAAATCCCCACTTCATATATGATGGGTTGCCAGCACCCCAAACGTGGAGTAGGATAAGAATAAAACAAAAAATAAAAATTATTTTTCCAAGAGTATTCATATGTCATGAAAATATACAATAAAGAATGAATATGATGCAATTATTTTTTCCTTTTAGTTCAATGTACACCCACTTGAATAAAATTAATCGGTATTGTTAAGTTGCTATCGGTAGTTGAGGATTAAAATAAATCATCAATCTTGACTATAAGCATAATATTCTGTAACTTTTATGAAAAATTGAGCAATTATACTCACCTAATATCTCCGAATCGTAGATTTATAAATAATAGAATGGAGATATATATCCGGACAGCGCGTGAATGTTAAAAAAATAAAAATATTGTACTTCAATCTTTTTACCTGGCTCGGAGGCGGCGAGTATTCGATTTACTATCTTGCAAAAAATATCGACCGCTCGCGTTTTGACCCGATCTTGCTTTTCAATAAAAATGGACCGTTTGTTGATAAAGCAAAAGAAAACGGGATTGAATCTGTCATTATCCCTTTTGTCGTTACTCATCCTCTGGCGCTTCTTAAACCGGGAAATATTATTGAAAATATAAAAGCCTCGGGAAAAATCACACGGTTACTTAAACAGCGGGAGGTTGATGTTGTGCAATGCAGCGATGTCTTTTCGCTTCTCCTGCTTATACCGGCACTGATTCGTTTTCGTCTGCCGGTTGTTTACAGCGTTATCGTTTTTTATAGCACTGTTCGTTGCTGGTTCTTCAATATTCTTGCCTTATTGTTTGTGGATCGCATCGTTGCTAATTCGGATTCTGTGAAGAATCATCTTCTGAATAAAACGGTAGGACTTGATGAAATATCAGAAGTCGCCTACAATGGGGTTGACACTTCATTGTTTTTCATTCGCAGCAGAGAGGAAAAGAATAAAATCAGAACGAAGCTCACTCTGCCTCTTCAAAAAAAAATTATTGGACTTGTCGGCCGGTATGAAGTATGGAAGGGCCATCTTACCTTTCTTGATGCTGCGAAACGCCTTCTTCAGAAACGGGATGATCTTGTTTTTATGATAGTCGGTGGCGCTATTACTAGTGAAGTCGCTCCTGAGGTCGAACGATTCAAATCGCGTGTTCTTCGCCGGATTGACGATCTGAATCTCAGATCATTTTTCGTGCTGTATGATCATCGGGATGATATTCCGGAAATAATGGCTGCGCTAGATGTGTGTGTGTGTCCATCGGATTACGAACCATACGGTTTGGTTGTGCTCGAGGCGTACGAGAGTGGTATACCCGTAGTGGCAAGCAGGACGGTAGGTGCGCTCGAAGTTTTGCGTGATAATCGAGGTGTATTTATTGCCGAGCCGATGGATCCTGATTCGTTCGCATACGCGATATCAATGGCTCTCGATTTCAATGAATCGGTTTTTGCCTCTGCTGCCGGGCAAACTTTCTCTGAAAAAGTCAATTGGAAAACATACGCGCAGTCCTTTGAGGATCTATACGAAAAAGTCGAACGGAAATAACCGGAAAACAATTGCGTTCATAAACCTCTACACCGAAATGGGGGGTGGTGAATATGCTTTATATAACCTTCTTAGTGGAATCGACCGTGAGAAAATAAAACCCATTATGATTTTCAACCGACATGGGGAATTTGTCGAGAAAATCGAATCGCTTGGTGTTGAAACTGTTATTCTCCCGTTTCAAAATGTTATGCTGAAAACGCTTATCTATCCTAAGAGATTTTGGAAATTGATTAAAGATTCATTCACATTGTACGGCTTTATTAAGAAGTATAGACCGGATCTAATTCAGATCAGCGATGTTCTATCTCTGATGATGGTTGCCCCCTCGGTTCTGAGGTTTCGCATTCCTGTTTTCTATAGTCTGATCTTCTTTTATGAACCGGCGCGGATGATTCTCTTCAATCTGCTAGCTCCGGTTCTTGTAAAGAAAATAATTGTCAATTCAATAGCTATCAAAAAAGATGTTATCACGAGGACGATATTTCTATCGCATCGAATCGAAGTAATTTATCTCGGTGTCGATCTGAATCGATTCAAACCAAGGAATGCCAGAGACCCGAATTTATTGCGGAAAGAACTTGGATTGGATCCATCCGTTAAATTGATAGGTATGATCGGTAGGTTTGAACCGATGAAAGGTCATAAATATTTTTTAAAAGCTGTTCCGCATGTTAAAAGTATCAGACACGATATGAAGTTTTTAATTATTGGCGGAGTCTTGTTTCAGGATGTCTTTCTTTTTTTTAAAAAATATCATGAAGAAATTCTTGAATGTTATAATAACTTGAATCTTCATGATTCTGTTCGTTTTTTACCCAATCAAAAAAGTATCGAGAACATCGTGAGAGATTTAGACATCCTCGTTTGCCCATCGCTGTATGAAGGTTTTGGACTTGTGATTCTTGAGGGTCTTGCAAGTGGCGTTCCTGTTGTAGCAAGCAGAACCGTGGGGGCATTAGAGATTGTACATGATCTCCCGGGTGTGTTTATTTCTGAACCCGCTGATGAGGCATCTTTAGCAAAAGCAATCCTAAATGCGGTTAGTTTTGCCGATCAGAAAAATCAAAATAATTTGTACGATCTCGAATTCCATAAAACACTTGATGCGGTAAAACAATATGATTGGTCATACTATAGAAATCAAATGGAACGGATATACCTCGAGGAAGCAACATGAAGAAAAATTTATTATATTCTTAATGGTTTTTATTAAAATAAGACACGCATGGTAACTCGGATCCTCAAATTTCCAATAATTCATCACCCATTCTGGGCTATGATCAATATGGGCAGAGATTTTAAAAATCTCTGGGCGCACCGTGAACTTTTGTTAACCCTTACGAAAAGAGAGATTGTAGCAAGATACAAACAAACCTTTTTCGGGCTTGGCTGGTCTTTAATGCAACCTATTTTGCAAACGGTTGTTTATACTATCGCTTTTTCAGTTATTTTAAAAAGTCCCAGCGCTGAAGGTATCCCTTACGCGATTTTTGTTTTCGCTAACCTTACTCTATGGACCTACTTTGCAACGACAACAATCAATGCGATGAACAGCTTACGGGCTAACTCTGCGCTCATTACAAAGGTTTCTTTCCCCAGAGAAATTATTCCTATCTCGGTTATCCTCTCAGGGCTGTTCGATTTCATTGTAACATTCATTGTTCTCGTTGTCTTAAATCTCTTCTTCGGTTTCTATCCTAATTGGAGGTTCATTTATATACCTGCGATCCTTTTTGTTGAGATTTTATTTATTTTGAACCTTTCGCTCATTCTAAGCGTGCTCACGGTTGCTCGAAGAGACTTGACCTACGTAGTCACCTTTTTTATAACTCTCTATATGTTTCTTACACCCGTATTTTTCCCGCTCACTGCTTTACCGGAATCTATCCGCCAGTATTATTTTCTTAGTCCGATGGGAGCTATAATAGATGCATTCAAAAATGCGGTATTCTACAATTACGAACCGAAGTGGTATTCACTGCTTATTGCCTCAACATTACTCATAGTTTTGTTCATTCCTTCATATAAATTCTTTAAGCGGGCGGAAAAACTCTTCGCCGATGTGTTATGACAGCCATCCGTTTCGATAACGTTTCTAAAGCATACGATCTTCAAGCCGGAAGACGAACCATGCTCTCGGCAATCAAGCTTGTCACAGGTGGAAATGCATCAAAAGAATTATTCTACGCCTTGAAAGATGTAAGTTTCGAAATTAAAAAGGGAGAAGCATTCGGTATCATCGGAAGAAACGGCGCGGGCAAAAGCACCATTCTTAAAATAATTGCCGGTATTACAAAAGCAACATCCGGTTCTGTTGAAGTGAATGGACTCGTCTCTTCGCTTATAGAACTTGGCGCAGGCTTTCATCCCGACATGACCGGCAGAGAAAATGTTTACATGAGTGCTGCCATACTTGGTATTCCAAAAAAATTTATCGACCAGAAATTTAAAGAGATTGTCGATTTTGCAGAGTTGTGGGACTTCATCGATGTACCCGTGAAAAAATATTCCTCCGGTATGTATGCCCGTCTCGGTTTCGCGGTTGCGATATCGGTTGAACCGGAGATACTTATTGTCGATGAGATACTTTCCGTAGGAGATATATTCTTCCAACAAAAATGTTTTACAAAGATGAGAGAAATAATAGCCAAAGGTGTTACGTTTATATTTGTAACACACGATTTACCAGGTATCCAAAATCTTTGTGACCGTGCCCTTTTACTTGATCATGGACGGACAGAGTATCTAGGAACAGCTACCGAGGCAGTAAGCCTCTATCGCACTACAATGGGAAAAAAACCGAGTAATAGTACGATTGGTTCATCCAAGATGATTGATACTCCGAATTCTTCTGACGGACAAGCAATGTCTTTGGATGAAATTCGTAAACATTCTATTTTGAAAATTAGTAAAAATCGCCATGGACGAAGAGGGATTGAAATAGAAGCAGCCCGCATTACAACCGAAAGTGGAATTGATACCATGATGGTAGAGATGGATCACCAACTTACTATTACTTTACTTCTTAAAGCGAATTCTTATATTGAACAGCCATCCTGTGGTATACATCTCTATAATCGAATGGGTGTGTTGGTGTTTGCATCTGGTACACGTCAATTAAAGCTGCATTTACCAGCGATGGAATCTGGCCAATATTTAACTGTTAGTTTTAACCTAACATTTAGTATCGAACCTGGCGAGTATACATTTAGCCTAGGTTCTGGAGAACCGTCGGCTGACGGTGAAGCAAATGTTGGATACATACATGATCAGCATGAAATGTTGGGACCTATTATTGTATTTTGTGACCACAGTAGAGTTCTACCATTTTACGGTATAGCTAAAATTCCATTAGAAATATTTGTAGGTCAACTACAAAAAAAGATGGGATAGCTCTGGTAGTTCTGTCAAGGAAAAAAAAGATACACCCTCCTAAATCAGTTAGAATAAGGCAAATCGATTGCTTCTAAGTGTTTTTTTTAATACTTTATGCTTAATGTCCAACGAAATCAAGCATTGTATAACCGTTCATCAGGATTTATTCTCCATTTTTAGATCATAAAAACTTACAAATGAAAATAACAGGGGAAAATAATAAAATATTAGAATCCATAGACAAAGATATACTGGATCAGGGGATAGTCCAAGCTGTGTTGGATGATGGCGGCAATTTTAAGAAGGATAAAAACCTTTTGCCTATCTTCAATCTACTTAGTGAAAGGAATATTACAAAGCAACCATATTGGGAGCTCCGGTGTATCATTCGATGGATAGCCCGCCGACTTAGGGCAAATAAATATCTTGAAATAGGTGTTCGTACAGGATGGAGCCTTGTGCAAGCAGTTAGTGAATGTCCAAATATCATGGTAACAGGATTTGATCTTTGGCTAGAGAATTATGCCGATATCTCTAATAGCAATCCAACTGAAGTAAGAAAACTCTTACAAGAAATTGGACACAAGGGTAATACATTTCTTATCTCAGGTGATTCCCACATTACACTACCTGCATTTTTGTTTGGTTCGCAATCGACACAATCAAGAACTGTTGGAGCTTTTGACATCGTTACGGTTGATGGTGATCATTCGCGTGATGGGGCAATGCAAGACTTGGAAATATGTGCACCTTTAGTTAAACCAGGTGGGGCTATTGTATTCGATGATCTCATACACGAGGATCATGAATATTTACTAGACGTTTGGAAAACATTTGCAAAAGCTCATCCAGAATTTTTGTGTATTGAAAACATTCGCGATTATCCGGGGACAGGGATTGGCTTCCGCCTTCCATTTAACTCTAACATAGCAAAAATCATTGGTGGCAAATCGGAAAAGTATTACACTTTCACTCCACATGATTCAGTTTTGACCACACAAATACAGGCAATCGAACAGATTGGCTATCGGCAAAATATTATTAAACAGCAACATGTTGTTGATGAAATTGCATTCAATAGAATCTCTTCCGAGTTAAACGCAATTCAATCCGATCGTCTAGCCAAACAGGCTGTAGTTGATCACCTAGTTAAAGAATTGGATGGAGTTCGGTCTGACCGTGCCGATAAACAGGAAATTGTTGACCGTCTTGTTAAAGAGTTGGATGGCGTTCGATCAGACCGTGCAGCCAAGCAAGAGATTGTTGATCGTTTAGCTAAGGAACTTGAAGAAATTCGATCAGATCGTGCAGCTAAACAGGAAGTTGTTGATCGGCTCGTTAAAGAGTTGGATGGGATTCGATCTGGCCTTGTGGTTAAACAAGAAACTGTTGACCGTCTTGTTAAAGAATTGGATGGTGTTAGATCTGACCGTTCAGCTAAACAGGAAATTGTTGATCGACTCGTTAAAGAACTGGATGGAGTTCAATCGGACCGCTCTGCTAAACAGGATGTTATCGATCGCCTTATTAAAGAGTTGGACACTATTCGATCAGATCGTGCAGCCAAACAGGAGGTTGTTGACCGACTTCTTAGAGAACTGAACGAAGTTCGGGCAGATAATTTAATAAAGAAGGTGCTAGTAGAAAAACTTCGTGGATTGATCCAAGCAAAAAATTCAGCTATAAACCAACTCGGCAAAGAATTAGCAGAGTATAGAAAATTGGGTTGGGGATTGATAAATTCCATCATGCGAATTCGACAATCCCTGCGTAAACTTTTTGATCCCGCGAAGAATATAGAGGTGTCTCAAAATCGAGAACCTCAATCCACACAAAAGAAAGTATCTGATTCGGGTGGTATCCATGTTGCTTTAGATGTTGTTCAAATCGAATTCGGGATATCGGGTGGTGTTGAGATATACATGAAGACATTAGTCCATGCTCTCATGTCTCACACTGATGATGTTAGAATAAGTTTAATACTCAACACAAAACAATTGCCACAATTGGAAAATTTATTTGGTAAGAGAGTGAATTACCATGTTCTGGATCGTATACCTACGGTAAGTTTTGGACTCAAAGTTAAAAAAGCATTCTTTTCCAAAACCGAGGCGATTGATTATAGGAGCACTAATCTGACGTTTGCTAATCTTAGAGAAAAATTAGGAGTAGATATAGTGCATAGCCCGGTTCAAATCTTTTCCCAAATTGATTTTACTGTGCCGGGGATATTGAATCTACATGATCTTCAGCATCTACATCATCCTGAGAATTTTACCGCTGGTGACCTGGAGGCACGATACAATTTATATGGACAATCAGCAACGCTTGCTTCAGCGATCATAGCATCATCCGATTTTGTTCGGAATGATATTATCCAGAAAATGGGAATTCCGGAATGGAAAGTTTATAAAATTCAACCTGCATGCAATCCAGAAGTTGCTAAAGGGTTGGAATCATTTACACCCCAAATGGCTCGAGATATATATCATCTTCCTGAAAAATTTGGTTTTTATCCTGCTCAATTCTGGATTCATAAAAATCACGCTCGCTTAGCAGAAGCATTGGCAATTGTTAGATCACGTGTACCAAAGCATGATTTTAAAATTGTTTTTAGCGGATATCGTGGACTTACTGGTTGGCCCAATTTAGAGAAAGTACTAGATCAGTACAATCTACGAGACCATATTATGTTTTTGGATTATATACCAACTGAACATTTAGGTGCTATTTATAAATCAGCAACTTACTGTGTTGTTCCTTCACTCTTTGAAGCATCAAGTTACCCGGTCATTGAAGCTCAAACGTTGGGCTGCCCCGCGATGTGTTCAAATATTGAATCATTGACTGAGCTAATGGTGGATGGCGCCGGCTTGGTTTTCGATCCGATCTCTGTTGAAGATATTGCTGATAAAATGGTGTCTTGGCTTGAATATCCAGAACAAAGAAATATGTGTGCAGAACGTGGCCGCGAGAGGGCTTTACGCGATAATTCACTTAAGCAATATGCAATAAAGGTGTTTGACCTTTATCGAAGTGTCAAAGAAACTAATTAAAAGGATTTAAATGCAGAAATCACCAATTCATTATCCGGTCTCACAACCACTCTTAGCCGGGAAGGAAAAACAATATGTAAATGATGCTATCGATGCTGGTTGGATTTCCAGTTCGGGTGAGTACATTCCACGTTTCGAAAAAGCAGTTTCTTCCTTTTTGCAATTAGATGAAGGCATTGCTGTATGTAATGGTACAGTAGCGTTGCACTTAGCTTGTATGGGCTTGGATCTCAAACCGGGGATGGAAGTTATTGTTCCATCGCTTACATATGTCGCAAGCGCTAACGCCATAGCATATTGTGGCGCACAACCTGTCTTTGCAGATTCTGACCTTAACTCATGGAATGTAACTCGTGAATCTATTGAGAATGCTTGGACACCAAAAACCGCTGGAGTAATACTTGTTCACTTGTACGGATTACCCGCCCCTACACTTGAAATAGCAGATCTGTGTCGCTCTAGGAATGCATGGTTGATCGAAGATTGTGCGGAAGCTTTCGGTGCATCGATTCAAGGTCATAACGTGGGAAGTATAGGAGATGCCGCAACATTCAGCTTTTATGGAAACAAAATTATTTCTACCGGTGAAGGTGGAATGGTTTTTATGAAGGATGTTCAGCGCAGAAAAGGTGTAAAAATGTTGAAGGGACAGGGGATGGATTTGAATAGACGCTATTGGCATCCTATAATAGGATATAATTATCGCATGACTAATGTCTGCGCTGCGATTGGTCTTGGTCAGGTTGAAATGGCATCATATCATCTTTCTGAACGCCGAAGAATCGCGATGCGTTATTTAAAAAATCTGAAATCATTTGCTAACGAAGGGTTGATTCGCTTACCAATCGAACCAACTGGTTACCACAATGTGTATTGGTTATTCTCAATTGTACTCGGAAGCGGTGGTACTCACATCAGGGAAGAAGTGCAAAATATGTTGTTAAGTAAATATGGAATCGAAACTCGACCATTTTTTATCCCAATGCATAAGCTACCGATGTATGCAGGTGACTTTAAATTTCCAAATGCCGAATTCTTAGGTGATCATGGAATAAATCTTCCGACATATTCAGGACTTACTGATGAGTCTATTGATGAAATCTGCTTGTCGTTAGAAAAAACGATCAGAGAGGTTTTCAGGAAATGAACGAGCTTGAGCGAAGTCTCGCTTTTATTCCATCATCTTCAGATATTACAATGGTGAAAACTCTTCCATTGGTATCATTGCCGAAAATTTCTGCTGTTATTCCTTCATTCAATCAAGCCAGTTTCATACAGCAGACATTGGATAGTATAATAGCTCAAAAGTATCCTTCTCTAGAAATATTTGTCGCCGATGGAGGATCTTCTGACGGCACTAAGGAGATCTTGGATGAATATAAATCTAAATACAAAAATCTAATTCGTTATGTCAGTGAATCCGATCGTGGCCAATTCCACGCCGTGAACAAAGGAATAGAAGCGACTGACGGCGAAATAATTGCCTGGATAAATTCCGATGATATATATCTTCCAGATACTTTCTGGAAGGTTGTTACATTTTTTTATTTGAATCGGTGTGCCCTCATCGTGTATGGCAAGAATTACTACACTGACGACAACCTGAAACCACACATTGAATACCCTGTTGATTGGAGTCCGATATTACACGAACAAAAACGCAGGATGATGCACTTCTGTATTGTTCCACAGCCATCGCTCTTCTTTAAGAGGAAAGTTGTTGTTCTTTCAGGGAAGCTCGTATCACCTATTCTCGATTATGAGCTTTGGATGAGATGGCAGCGTGATCTTCCATTTTATTTTATAGATGATTTTCTTTCACTCTCCAGACTTCATTCGGATGCGAAGACCGTTAAAGACCGCGACGGACTTATTCATGGAATTTGTGAGACTGTACACCAATATTATCATAACGTACCGTACAGTTGGACTAGGCAGCTTGCCTATAATAAGGTTTATGGTAATAGCTGGACTCAAGGAGAGCCGACACCAGTTACACGCTCTATATTGATGTGGGCGATGATTTATTGGATATACTATAATCTTAGATGGTCACCCAGGACAATTTTATATGGTGTGCGCTCCTTTACAAGTTGGATCAAAGAAAGCATTTTTGGTCATGTCTGAAATAACTTCATTTGCATCAAACCAATCTGATGAAAAGCAAATTGGGTTCTCTATCGTCATTCCTTCTTTCAATCAAGGGGAGTATATTTCCGAAACTATCGATAGTCTGCTCAATCAGCATTATCCAGATTTAGAGATCATCGTTATTGATGGTGGATCAACCGATAATACAGTGGATATACTCAGGGGATACGGTGATCGAATTCGCTATATAAGTGAAAAGGATAATGGCCAATCTGATGCCTTAGTGAAAGGTTTCAAGATGGCATCGAAAGAGTGGCTTGCGTGGCTGAATTCTGATGATGTGCAATCGAATAATGCTCTTTGGAAAGTTGGTAAAAGTATAAAAGAGCATCCTGAGACGCAAGTCGTAGTAGGTTTGGGACATTACATGGATAAGTCCGGTAATTTTCTTCGTCCGTATCCAACTATTGAGATCGGTTCAAACGGTAATCCTACAAAAGAATTGTTTGAGAAAGGTTATCTCGCTCAACCCTCGGTTTTTTTTCGGAGGGATATCTATATCGAGTGCGGTGGTGTCAATGATAAGTTGCAATTCGTTATGGATTATGAACTATGGGCACGTTTTGCAATAGCTGGTTATCGTTTTTTAAAAATACCGGAAGACATTTCAGGGAATCGATGGCACGAGACAGCAAAGACTGCATCGCAATTGCTGCCGCTTCTTTCGGAAGTAGCAAACGTTCAGACAAAAGAGTTTGGAAAAGTATCTCCTTATTTTGTGCAAGCGATAAGTGACCATCTCTACGGCGTATTTCATTCAAAACATTTTGGAGATAAACACCATATTTTTTACAGAACGATTTATTTTAAATCGGTATGGCTTTGGATGAATATTCGAAAACCATCGTACTGTATCAAAGGATTACTGACTGAAAATATTTGCAAGTCGGGGCCCGTAGTGGGCGATAAGCTGACTTATTCAGAGATTTTATCTTTCGGTATGGAGAAAATTAAAAACAAAATAAAACCTGTTGAATAGAATCGAAGAAAATGATGCGAACAGAAGATCTTGAAATAGTACCATTACGTCCGGAGCTATCTAATTTGTTGGCTGATTTATTTGCTGATATTGCCGGGAAGGGAGAAGACAATTTCTTTCATCCGCACCCGTTTACCAAAGCTGAAGCAGAACGCCTCTGTTTGTACGACGGAAAAGATTTCTATTGCGCGTTAATTCACTCAGATCATGTATTGGGTTATGGTATGCTTCGTGGCTGGGATCAGGGTTACGCAATCCCAAGTCTTGGTATTTTGATTAGAAATGAAGCACAAGGAATGGGCTTGGGAAAGCTAATGATGTTATACCTTCACTCTGTCGCGCGTATAAGGGGAGCCGACACTATAAGATTAAAGGTATATGAACATAACAAACGCGCCAAACGGTTATATGAACAGCTAGGTTATGTTTTCGAAGAAAAAGATGGTGAACAGCTTATCGGGTTTTTGAAGTTGAAATAGTCTTTGTGTTGTAACACATCATAGATTTTCTTCACAAAAACTATTATTTTACTTCCGCAACAGATAATGATTGAAATAATAATGCAAGTTTACGATTATCCTTTTTACTTGGTTTCAGGTAATGTGAAAAATGAAATTCAATCTCACTCAAATAAGGGCGATAATTATCTGCATTTACTGATAGATAATGATTTTCCCATTGTCCTTGTTTTAAATTTCTCCAACCTCCTATTACCTTCCCGTCGAGTTTAACAGTGACTAGTTGCATGCTGTCAATGAAAGGGGAGTTAACATTCATAGTCAATAATATTTTGTTCTTTGGAAGTGTAAGATGTAATGATGCAGAATCTCCAACTGACCAAGAAAATGTGGTCCCATCGACTTGATTTTTTTCATTTATACTCCATCCATATCTTAAATATCGCCGAGATGCGTCTGTACCAAAGATAATTTTACTGGTTGAATACGATTCACCTGGTAAGTGATTTTTAATGCATCGCCATGACACCCTATCATTTATATTTCCACGTACAGAATATTCATATATATTGTCAAAATATTTATCGGCTGATCCGTTTAATTCATTATAATAGTAAAATCTTCGATCTCTAATTTTATTTTTGTCAATTTCAAAAATTGACTGTCCATTAAATATTTCATTTATTTTTAATAAAGAGCATAAAGTTGTAGGTATGTCAGTTGTCTGAGTTTGTAAATATGATGTTTTTATTTTTCCTCTAGCATTTGGAAGTTTGATTAATAGAAGGGGGGAACTTGCACATACTTTTTCTGCAAAGTCTTCCTCTGTTGTAAAATCTTTTGTAAGTGATTTATCTAAATTCAATAAATCCAATTGAGTTATTGAATTAGCAACCTTCCAATAACCATGATCCGCCTGAATAATAATCAATGAAGAATCGTAAATTCCAATGGTCTTTAGTTTTTCCAAAAATTTGATAAAATGATCAAGACTACATCTCGCTTGAATCTTTATGTTGTCCCATGTGAACGGCAGTACAGTTCCATCATATTCACAGTTACTATTCATTATCATTGGGAAGTGTGTAGTCGTTAGATGAATAAATTTATATATGGGAGCATTTCTATTTATTGTCATTTGATCGATCATATCTTGCAAGAATGCTTTATTTGATAAATGTCGAAGTGCTTCAAATGATTGGATCTTTTCTTCGTCTGAAGTTTTGAGATTTATTCTATTCTCGAAAATGATTTTTTTGCCAAAATGAGGGGTAGCCCGAAACAGCACCAGATTCATTAAGTAAGTAGTGTTTGTCTGTTCATAATCGGTAATTGTAACACCATATGGAACCGGTATTTGGTACCAATTAGTATGCTGCATAGACGAATACCATCCAAGTGTACTTGTAAGGTCGACATCATATCCATTCTTTAATAGAGCCGTTGGAATAGTTTTCCCTTTATAAATGGAGTCCTTGAAATCTTCTATTGGAATGTAATTTCTATACACTTCACCACTAAGTAAGGCGGGCATACTCATGACTGTTGTCGGGAAAACGCCCATGTTCTCTTTAAAGAATGTAAATCCTTCAAATACTTTAGGGTAATAACCAGTGTCTTGGTTAATTATATTTTGAAATACATCTGTTTGCAATTCATCGAGAATAATATGAATTACATTTTGATTAGATGAAAACTGAAATATTTTTTCTGGAGGCTGTGTATATTCTATTCCTCTTTGCCAAGTATTCGGTTGCTCAAAACTCGTGTAGCATAACAACACAACTTGCAGTGATATGAACGCAATGCTTGCTGTTTTTGAAATTTTGTATACATTTTTGTAGAATATAAATGTCAAAACAAGCAGTCCAATCCAAATTGTTAAATCAATCCATCCACGCCAGATCGCTTTACTCCAATCAATATCAGCTTTACCTAGTACTCCATAGTCCCAACGCAAGATATTGCTTTGGAGCCATAGGAGTATGCCCAAGATGAATAAAATAGCAACATAACGCTTATGCCATTTTTCTAGTAGCAAGATACCAATACCACCCAATATTAGAATAGTAATAAGAGAGGGAAAAAGATAAAATTTAATTAGGGAAACAAACGCCACGGTAAATTCATCGAGGTTCCCTTGGTAAATAGTGAATGGAGTGAATAAGAAGATATTAGATACTATAAAAATAGTCGGTGGTAGTACAGCAAATAATTTTTGAAATTTACTTAGCTTAATTTCTGTCGGATTTTCCATAACGTCTTAATTTTGTCCTAAATTCTATCGGTAGGGTAAGTCAAACGCTATCATTCATTTATTCTAGTTTCACCATAAACGAGATAACGTGTTCGGGAATTAAGAGGAAGTCGCTTAACAATATTAAACCTTAATGCAAGTTGCTGTTCAAAGTTTTCAAGTTCATAATCATTATACTGGTCTTCCTTGTTTTGCAAAAGGAATTTTACCATTGGATCTTCCTTGGTTACAAATTCTATTATCAAATCTCCGCCAAGCGAAGCGAGCCAATCAATAAATTCGGCAAGCGGTATGTTTGCGCTAATAACAACATGATGAATCAACGCCAATGCGAGTATCAAATCCGGTTTACCACGCTCGGCTAGCGATTTTCTTTCCAATCCTCGCCATCCAAGATTCGGCGATGCATCCGATAGATTCATTACTAATGGAAGAATTGTACGACAATTTTCTCTTTTTAATTCCTGATACAATCGTTCAATTGCAAGATGGTCGCTGTCCATTGCTACAACGTACTTTGAATGTTCTGCTGCAATGCGCGAGAATCTTCCTGTGTTGCACCCGAGATCCCAAACCAAATTCCGGTCTTTACACCTCACCGCATCGCGTACAAAATCATCTTTAAATTTAGCGTCTTGATTACTGTAGCTGTTATCATCGGCATAATCCGACCACTCAGATTTTGATTGCTTCCAGTTTAATCCGTTAACAATCTTCGTCAATCTGCGGATGTTAGAAAGAATCATCTCTTTTCTAAACCCCACCGACTTGATATCGTCTTTAACTTTTTTCGTCGTGGTTGCATATTTCTTCTGCAGTTTTGATTGAAGATATACATCTACAAAAACTCCACGGCGGAACATATCCCGGCAAGACATAAGGTTATTAAACTCCTCAGGATCAATTCCATCTATACTGCCGCGCATCCATGGGTGGAAGTGTATATTCTTGTATGCTTGAAGCATAAGAGGGTAGAGGAACATTTCGCAGAATTGTCTGTATCCAACCCACGGCGTACCCGGATTAAGATTTTCGAAAGATGCGATATCTATGAAAACCGGATTAGCTCCGAACCATTGGATGTTGAAGCTGGTCGCATCTTTCATCGTCATATCTTCTTTGATTGCTTTTTCCAGCAGTTCGAGTTGTAAGAGCGCGGCATCCTTCATCATCCCGAAAGACCATTCATATGGATAAGAAATAAAAGGGATAACTTGATGTTTTAGTACTGCCGCCCATCCTTCTCCGATTGATATATCAGAGAGTTGGTTTTTTTCAACTTTGATAGTCTGAACTAATTTGTTTTGTTCGGTTGCTGGCTGAAAGAATTTTGTTGCAATGAGTGCATTCCAATTTTGCAAAGTTAATTCGCTTATACCCCGGTATACAGATCCGCCACTATAAATAATTCTGCCATGCCGGTCACGGAATGATCCCGGTTCAATTTTTGCTTTGTAAGGTGGTTTTATTTGGTCTATCATACTGCAACTTTTGAGAAGGGAGTATTTATTTTGTTTCCCGCAATGATCGGAATTATCCGATCATGTGGAAAACTAATCTTGGTCTTTTTCTTTTTTTGATGATCCAAAACGTGCCATAATACGTTTGCCGAATAATTTCAAAACTACCCAGCCGCTTGCAATACCACCCAATAAAAGTTGAAGAAGCAAGCTGCCTGTCCCTGGATCTATGTAGGCAGGGATTATTGCCGATAATATCCGTATGTGCGATAAATATTCCATCAATTGGAAATTCCTTTCACGCTAATAACGATGTAAAACAATGGATTTGACATAAAATATGCTTATGTAAGTATACAAAAAATAAAATTATAAAACCATGTTAAAATTACAATAGTTTGCCATGATACGCAATCATCTCATGAAAATCACAGAGTAGCCGCGGACATTCATAAGATGTCCATAGCTGAATGTCCGCGCTGTTTGCAATTATACACAACCATATCGAAGACATGGTCAAACCTCCGGTATCTTCAACTGTTGATCATGGTCAGATACCGGAGGTTTAAAACAAAGAGCATAGAAATACTGCCATTCAATCTCCCAGCCGTAGCCGCGGACTTTTCTTGGCTCTTCAATGCTAAATGTCCGCGTGTTTGCAATCATACGCAATCATCTCGAATTAGAGCCGGGAGGAGATTGCGGCTACACCCTCCACCTTAATCCCGCATAAACCATCCTTCCGTAAATCGGTCCCCAGATGATGGATGAATCGAAATATTTCCCGTCCGGATTTTCCGGATCGATGATCGGCGAATTTTGTTTGAACCCGAATATATTCTCTATCCCTAAATATAAATCGAATCGATTGTTGAACGATCTGGTTATCTGGCTATTCACCAGCGCGAATGATGGAGAATATTTCAAGGATCGAAAATCTGCAGGGTTTAACTCAGTATCGGGCAATCTCTTAGGACCGAACCATTGTATCGTTAAATCATAAAGCATCTGAGGTTGATCGGGTTCGTCCCGTTCACTCGAGTATCCTAAATTCAACAACATTCTGTTTTTTGAAATAAATGGTCTCTCAACCAATTTGTTGTTTACAGATTGCTTCGTATCTACGTAACGATACGCAATCCTTGCATCCAATCTCTCAACCGGTTGGAAATTTATTTCTGCCTGAATGGTATTTGAATACGACTTTCCGTTCAGGTTATAGAAATAAACCGATTGTGGATCACGGTCAAGATCAATCACAACCTGTTTATCGAAAACAGTTCTGTACAAATCAAGTGTGATTGTTCCTTCGCGCCACTCAAACAAAAAATAATGTGTAAGATTAAAGCCAATGTTCCATGCAGATTCCTGCTTAAACGGATAGTTGCCCGATTCTACCGGAAAATTCAGGTTCCTCGCACTGGCAAAGAAAGCAAGATTTTCTGAAAGGACATTCGCCGTTCTTACTCCTTTACCTGCAACCAATCGCAATACCCAATCTTCATGAGGTGTATAACGTAAATGTAAACGGGGCGACGTAATTGTTCCGAAGAGATCATTAAAATCTGTCCGCACTCCCGCTATCAAAGATAATTCATCCGCGGGATTGTAAGTGTATTCACCGAAAATACCGGGGATTCGTTCCGTCCTTTCAAAATGTAATCCCGGAAATTTTTCTTTGAAATTATCGAATTGAAAACTCAATCCTAACCTGTACTGATGTATGGTGCTGTCGAAGCTCGATTGAAATATGAAGTTAAAATATCCCGACGATTGCTCACCGTCGTAACGACGCAGATTAAAATCATTATTTTGTTTAAAATTGCTGAATGACCATTGAAGGGCAACACTTGAATAAGAATTCCCTTCAAACACATATCCGTTCTTACCGAAAATTCTTAAATATACGTTTTTCATTCTGAATGAATATTCTTTCGGAAGCAGAGATAACTCATCGGTGTTCTTTTCATATCCGTTCAACGTTCCCCCTGATTTGGAATCGGAAACATATTGCACCCCGATCTGATTCTCAAACCTGCGCGGATATGCTATGTGAAAACGCTGCAGGAAATTGATTGTATTTCCGAGAGGCATATCGAGGAAACGATCGGAATTCCCATCCATCCTGCTTTTCAGGAAACTGCCATGAAGAAGCGTTAATGCATCTATACCTTCTCCGAGATTTTTACGGAAATTCAGATTTCCTTCAAATCTTTTTTCACTGTTGCCGAAGAAGTTGAAGAAGATGTTATCCTCATCCTTATCTTCCGGTTTGTGAAGCTCCACGTTTATCTGACCGGTTATCGATTCATATCCGTTTGCTACCGAACCGGTGCCTTTAGAAACCTGAATACTTTTAATCCATGTCCCGGGAATGTAAGACAAACCGATTGATGAAGAAAGTCCGCGGATCGAAGGCATATTTTCAACTGTAATCAGCGAATAAATTCCAGCCAAGCCGAGCATCTCTATTTGTTTTAATCCGGTAATCGCATCGGTAAAAGAGACATCGATAGACGGATTGGTTTCGAAACTTTCCGAGAGGTTACAGCATGCCGCTTTGAATAATTCTTTCTGCGACATGGTTTGAACGAATCCGGCAGATTTGTATTCGTACGTTGAGGATGCATTCACCCCCTCAACCACAACCTCGGATAACTCATGTGCCTCCGCCGATAATTCCACCGTGATGAATGTATTTACGGAAATAGCAATGGTGTCGGGTTTATATCCTACACTGCTTATTGCAAGTTTTACCGGCGTGCTGATTTTCAAGAGGGTGAATGATCCATCTGCATTCGTCGATGTACCGTTGGCTGTCCCCACGACAAAAACATTCGCACCGGCAACCGGAATAATTTTTCCCTCAACATTTTTTTCCAACACTCTTCCCTCAAGTCTATCCGCGCTTTGTGCCGGTAATAGACAGGTGAGTAAGAGGATCATAATGATTATAATTGCTGTTCTCATAACAAACCTTATAATATTGTTTTGTGATAATAAATCGATCTTCATCGATTTAATGAGTTGTCGGATTTCCCCTGTACAAACAACAAGGTGGTAGTTTGTTATAAGTGCTGTCCTGCGCCAGATGAATACCAGTATCATGTCCGGAGGTGGCTATTCTCTTCTGAAGTGAGTCGACTGAAATTGTCGGTGAGAGATATGCAACTGTGAGCATTTTAGATTTTTTATCCCACTTTGCATATTTCACTTCTTTGATTTTAATTGATTTTTCGATCCGGTCTTTGCACATGCCGCAATTACCGGATACTTTGAATTTTGATTCTTTAACTTCGGGTTTTTGTGCGAACAATATTGATGCAACAAGTAAACCAAACAAGAGTGATTTGAAAAATATTCTCATATATCCTCAATTTATATTGTGATCCATCAGTGAATTAAAAACAAAACTCACTATGCATCATCAAATGAGGAATACGCAATCGATTTTATATTTTGAAATTTTACCCGGAGGTGATTTATCGGAAACGGAAAGATAGGTGAAGATATTTTGGATTGGATTTAAATCAAGAACTCCACCAATGTGTAAAAAGGGAATAGAGGTTACTAAATTCTGTCCTTGGATGATTTGAATCTGAGAATCTTCGAGATGAAATACTTTGACTGATAATTCACAGCAGTCTGCACCGCAAGCGTCACCGCACGGATCGTCCGGTGTTTTGGCAGAGACAAACGCATTGGTGCGGTCTCCGCATGTATGCAAAATTACAGGTACACCTATTGAAAACAAGATGTATATCGGCAGAATCAGTATGTTTACTCTAAATTTCATCAGGACTATTTATATACCTAAGAACAAGATAACTGATTAAATTGTTCTATGCAAAAATTACCTATTTGAAAAGTCGCATTTCTCAACTCATATCTCACAACTCACAACTTACAACTCACCACTCATAGCTTCTAATTAGTAACCAATGACAATCTTTCTTGCAATTCTCAGATAATTTCTCCATTTTATCGAGTATTTATTTCAGAAAATGATATGGCAGACAGGCGGAAGAAAATTTTATTTATTTCACACGATTGCTCATTAACAGGGGCGCCGCGTGAATTGCTCCTGATCGTTAAACATCTCGATAAAACAAAATACGAACCGATCGTTGTTACCGGAACAGACGGACCTCTCCGTAAATATTTCGCAGAACATGCGGAAGTTTTCCCACAGGAACTGTTTTGCCGCGGAGTAAAATATTTACGTAATATCAGAGGGGCATTTAAACGTTTCTCACTTATCAAACAACTGAAACCGGATCTCGTTTATTGCAATACTGTCATGACGTCGAAGTGGCTTCTCTACGCGAAGTTATTCGATATACCCACACTGATTCATGTTCACGAACTTTCAAACATTTTCGACACTCTTTCATCGTTCGATAGATATCTGATACATAATTATACGGATGTTGCAATATCCGCATCAACCGCCGTGCGAAAATATTTATTAACGGTCTCGGCTCTCAATCCGGCAAGCATAGTTGTGTTTCATGAATCAATCGAAATCCCGGAAACAGTACTTCCACGTAATTCATCTATCATGGCTCTGCTTCGGATTGAAGAAAGTACGATCATCATCGGTATGATCGGCAGAATCGCTCACGTGAAGGGGAGTGATCTTTTTCTGGATGTCGCAAAAATAATTAAAGAATCTCTTTCACCCTCTTTAAAAGTGAAATTTATAATTATCGGCGGGACACCGCATGTTGAAGGACGTTTTAATGAATGGCTGGAAGATGAAATTGCGGAAAGTGAGATCAAAGACGATTTCATCATCACAGGTTCAAAAGAAAATATCGATCAATATTTATCGCTGGTCGATATTTTTGTTCTGCCCTCGCGCGAAGATCCATTCCCGCTTGTATTATTGGAAGCGATGGCGGCGTCAAAACCGATTGTCGCGTTCGCTGTTGGTGGAGTCCCCGAGGCGGTTGGTAACCAGGCAGGATTTTTGATCGAACCTCTCAATGTAGGTGCCATGACTGAAACAATCATAAAATTAATTAATGATCCTGATTTAAGAAAACGTATGGGTGCCGAAGCCCGTAAACGTGTTGATCATGATTTTAACATTGAGCGTAATATCTCACGTGTAGAAGAAATTATTGAAATGGCTATTCAAAGTGGAAAGGTAAAATGATATGACAGTGATTCATTTTTATCTGGCTTGGAGGGCGGAGAAGCTGGCTGTGAGAAATCGCACGTACGGTAACCTCTGAATTAATTACGCTACAATCTGAGTATACTTTTTTTTAAATACTCTTCGTATCCCATCCTCAATAAATAGCAATTTAATGCCGCTTTTTTTATATTATCATCACAAATAAAATCAAAGAATTCACAACCAATAATTCACAATATACAAATGGCAACAGCCCTTATCACAGGTATCACGGGACAAGATGGCTTTTATTTGGCTGATCTGCTCATCAGTAAAGGATATAAAGTCATTGGATTGCGCCGTAAAACTTCTTCCGATCAGGCGAACCTTTTCAGCCGTTACGGAAAAATGATTGAATTCATATATGGAGATTTGCTCGATACTTTTTCGCTGGCAGAAGCCATCAAGAAGCATCAACCTGATGAGATCTACAACCTTGCGTCGCAATCGTATCCAGGAGAATCATGGCGCCTCGCTATAGAAACCGGAGAAATCACCGGGTTGGGCGCTCACCGTTTGTTCGAAGCTGCCAGGCATGTAAAACCTGATTGCCATGTTTATCAGGCGTCGTCATCAGAAATGTTTGGCGATCCTAAACAGGTTCCT
This sequence comes from Ignavibacteriales bacterium, assembly GCA_016214905.1. Lineage (NCBI taxonomy): Bacteria > Pseudomonadati > Ignavibacteriota > Ignavibacteria > Ignavibacteriales > Ignavibacteriales bacterium. The sequence continues at coordinate 138,988 of JACRMQ010000006.1, forward strand.
CAAAACGAATCGACACCTTTTAATCCGATGAACCCTTATGCCGCATCGAAAGTATACGCTCACAATCTGGCGCAAATATATAGGAAAAGTTATGACATGTTTATATCATGCGGAATATTATTCAATCATGAAAGCCCGCATAGAGGGATGCACTTCTTAACTCAAAAAGTTACTTACGGTGCCGCATGTGCAAAGTTAGGGATAAAAAATTCATCCGTACTTAATGAAGTTAGCGAGCCGATGGTGAAGGATGGTAAGATCGCTCTTGGTAATCTCGATTCTAAAAGAGATTGGGGCTACGCCGCCGATTATGTCGAAGCTATTTGGCTAATACTTCAGCAGAAACAAGCAGATGATTTCGTTGTAGGGACCGGGCAATCCCGCACCATAAAACAATTTTGTGAAGAAGCGTTCGCTTTTGTCGGTTTGAAATGGGAAGATCATGTTGTTATCGATCAGCGTTTCGTGCGTCCCACAGAAACCGGACCCACTGTTGCCGATGCGTCTAAAGCAAGAAAAATTTTGGGATGGAAACCGAAAACATCTTTCAGTGAAATGATCGGATTCATGGTGAATAATCACCTCAATAAATTAAACACAGAGAAATAAAATATCATCATTAAAATAAATTTTAGTTAAGAGAAAAATAAAATGAAAAAAGCATTGATCACCGGAATTACCGGTCAGGATGGTTCGTATCTCGCTGAATTATTATTGGAAAAAGGATATGAAGTCCACGGTATCATCCGCCGTGCAAGTACTTTCAACACCGGAAGGATAGATCACCTTTATACGGATCCTCACATTAACGGTGTGAGATTTTTTCTTCATTACGGTGATATCAGTGATTCAACAAATCTTATTAAATTACTTTATAATCTTAAACCGGATGAAGTGTATCACCTTGCTGCACAAAGCCATGTGCGCGTCAGTTTCGATATACCTGAATATACAGGTGACGTTACGGCATTGGGAACTGTTAGAATTTTGGAAGCTATACGCGAAACAGGAATTAAAACAAAATTTTATCAGGCATCGAGCAGTGAAATGTTCGGGATGGTGCGTGAAGTGCCGCAAAAGGAAACCACGCCGTTTTATCCGCGCAGTCCGTATGGCTGTGCTAAAGTTTATGCATACTGGATTACCGTCAATTTCCGGGAGAGCTATGGAATTTACGGCTGTAACGGAATCCTTTTCAATCACGAGTCGCCCCGGCGTGGCGAGACTTTTGTTACACGTAAAATAACACGCGCGCTTGCTCACATTAAAGCCAGATTACAGGATTCCCTGTATCTCGGAAATCTCGATGCGAAGCGCGATTGGGGTTACGCAAAAGAATATGTTGAAGCTATGTGGTTGATGATGCAGCAGGAGAAACCTGATGATTTTGTTATTGCCACCGGAGAGACACATACCATTCGTGAGTTCTTGGATGAAGCATTTTCGTACGCAGGGATGGATTGGAAGAAGTATGTAAAGATAGATCCGCGTTACTATCGTCCGGCAGAAGTCGATCTTCTTATTGGTGATGCTAGCAAAGCGAAACAAAAACTAGGTTGGAATCCCAAGACTACGTTTAAACAGCTTGTTCGTTTGATGGTTGATGCAGATATTGAATTGCTGAATAATGAACGCCATCTCTCTATAAAAATCTAAAAACAAAATAAAGATGGAAAAGAAATCGAAAATATATATTGCAGGGCATACAGGTCTTGTAGGATCGGCAATTGTTCGAAAACTTCAGGAGAAAAGTTACTCTAATCTTGTCGTGAAAGATTTCCCCGGATTGGATTTGAGCCGCCAGAAGGAGGTGGAAGATTTCTTCACAAGTGAAAAACCTGATTATGTTTTTCTTGCCGCTGCGAAAGTTGGAGGAATTCTTGCCAACAATACATATAAGGCAGATTTCATTTACGATAATCTTGCTATTGCGATGAATGTGATTCATTCGGCTTATAAATCCGGTGTAAAGAAACTTCTTAACCTCGGTTCTTCTTGCATTTATCCGAAACTTGCACCGCAACCTTTGAAGGAAGAATATCTGCTGAACGGATTTTTGGAACCGACAAATGAACCGTACGCAATTGCGAAAATTGCTGCAATAAAATTGTGCAGATATTTTAACGAACAACACGGTACAAATTTTATATCCTTGATGCCCACAAACCTGTATGGTCAGAATGATAACTTCAATCTTGAAACCGCGCATGTTCTTCCTTCGTTGATCAGAAAATTTTATCTCGCTAAATTGCTCGCACAAAAGAATTACGAGGATATTAGAGAGGATATTGGTCGATTTCGGTTAGGTTTTAATTACGATGCTGAATTGAAATCTGAAGATGATGAGTCGATAATCCGGGTGATGAATCAACTAGGTATTTCAGAGAGATCTGTAACGTTATGGGGAACAGGGTCACCCTTTCGTGAATTCCTATATGTTGATGATTTAGCCGATGCTGCGGTTTATCTTATGGAAAATTATGAGTATAAAGATATCGGTGAACTTGTCAATGTAGGAACAGGAGTTGATTCAACCATTCGAGATATAGCAACGACAATTAAGAATATTGTTGGTTTCTCAGGTGAGATTAAGTGGGACTCATCCAAACCTGATGGAACTCCAAAAAAGTTATTAGATGTCAGTAGATTGGAAAAATTGAAATGGAAAGCTTCAATTTCGCTTCATGATGGTATCCGCCGGACAATCGATTGGTACACCGACAATCAAAAATAAATTGAAATGCCTCTCCCGAAAATATCTATAATCACTCCATCATTTAATCAAGCGCGCTTTATCGATGCAAATATTCAAAGTGTATTGAATCAACAATATCCGAATGTAGAACACATAATAATCGACGGTGGTTCAACTGATGGGACAGTAGATGTCTTAAAAAAATATCCTCACCTTAGATGGATATCTAAAAAGGATCGAGGACAATCGGATGCACTGAACAAAGGATTCAAGTTGGCAGCAGGTGATATTATTGGTTGGCTGAATTCAGATGATACATATTGCCCGTATATTTTTCCCATCGTCGCAGATTATTTTAAGAATGAAGATGTAAAAGTTATTTGTGGTGATGGTTATGAAATCGATAGTTCAGGTATTGTAATAAAACAGATGTATTCTCGAAGTGCGTCTCCCGATATTCTGATTAAATATTGGAAATGGAAATTAGAATTTATCCAGCCTGCATTTTTCTTCCGTCGAGAAGTGTTTGATAAAGTTGGTTTTTTGGATGAGGATTTATATTTTACGATGGATTTCGATTTTTTTATCAGGTTGGGGCAGCGATACAAGTTCCATTATTGTCAAATCCCATTTGCAAATTTTCGTCTATATACAGAATCTAAGACAGGGAAGAACTATCGAAAAATTATTCCGGATTACATCTGGGAGATGCAAAAAGTGTCCCATCGCTATTGGGGTAAACCATATCAAATCAAATATTATGAATACCTCTTCTCGTTTATCGGGGCGTTGTTTTATTCAGTCGTAAAAAATCTGTTTTTCAGTCCTACATCTAAATCAAGGGCATTGATAAAAAGGTTCTATGGATATTGATGTCGTCGTTATCGGTGCAGGTGCTGTTGGGCTTGCTTGCGCGGCAGAAAGCGCGAAGCATGGTTATTCCACTTTGATCGTTGAACGGCACGAATCGTTCGGCCAGGATACGAGCAGCCGGAACAGCGAGGTTATTCATTCGGGGATCTATTATCCTTATGGTTCTCTTAAAGCGCGACTTTGCGTAAAGGCTAATCATAATCTCTATCAGGAATGTCAACGCGCAAACGTTTGGACTCACCGATGTGGTAAATTGATTGTTGCCACTGTGCCCGAGGAGCAAGATCAACTTGAAAAATTGTACCGTCGCGGGATTGATAATGGAGTGGAAGGGATGCAACTCCTCACGCAAGCGAAGGTGAAACAAATTGAATCAGAAATTAAATGTCATTCGGCGATCTTTTTACCAAGCACCGGAATCATTGATTCGCATGAGCTCATGAAATCGTATCTTGTTGAAGCAAAGGAGAAAGGTGCAGAAACTGCTTTTTCTGTTGAGTTTATAAGTGGTGAGATAAATAACGGAATGTATTTGTTGCACCTGAAAGATACGAACGATGAAATCGTTGAAATTAAATCGAAGTATGTTATTAACTCGGGCGGACTTTATGCAGATAAAGTTGCAGAAGGTTTCGGTATTGACATCGACAAAGCCGATTATCGGCTTCATCGTAATCGCGGGCATTATTATTCAGTTTCAGGAGTAAAAAATAATGTAATTTCCCATCTCATTTATCCTCTTCCGCATTCGAACTTGGTTAGTGTAGGAATTCATATGACGATAGATAGATCGGGCAGGATGAAGCTTGGACCCGATTTGGAATATTTACACGATTCACTCCCGGAATCGGAGTGGTATAAATTTGATGATTCAAGAAGGGAAAAGTTTTTCAATGCTGTTCATCGATATTTCCCGATGCTTAAGTTGGATGATTTATCTCCGGATCAGGTAGGAGTTCGTCCAAAGCGAAAAGGTTCTGAAGATAATATTAAAGATTTTATAATCAATGAAGAAAGTAACAAAGGTTATCCGGGATTGGTGAACCTGATCGGAATTGAATCGCCTGGCTTAACATGTTCCCGCGAGATTGCTCGCGAGGTTATCAAAATTCTTAACAATTAACTTTTAAGATGACGAACTCAGATTATAATCCGCTTGTCTCGGTCATAATACCGGTTAAAAATGGTGCCGCAACATTACCCAGTTGCCTCAGGGCAGTACGGCGGTCATATTACAAGAATTTCGAAATCATTGTTGTAGATGATCATTCAACAGATGGATCGGGTGATGTCGCAAGATACTATAAATGCACCGTAATTGAAGTTGAAGATGGAGGAGGAGCCAACAATGCCCGCAACAAAGGTGCGGCGCAGGCAAAGGGAGATATTCTGGTGTTCGTCGATGCCGATATCGTCATAGAACGCGAGACAATGCTCGGTATTGTTGAAACGCTTGAAGAAGATTATTTAGATGCCGTAGTGGGAATCTACACGGCAAAGCATAGGCACGAATCGTTTGTAAGCCAGTACAAAAATTTGTGGGTAAGGTATTCATATATAAAAAGTCCGCCTGCGATTGACTGGCTGTTCGGTTCAATCTCTGGAATAAAAAGAAATGCCTTTGAAAAGTTAGGCGGTTTCAATGTTGCACTTCTGGCAAAACACGGGCATGATGATATTGAGCTTGGAAAACGTGCCGCTCAAGCCGAGTTAAATATTGTGCTCAACATGGATATTGAAGTGGAACATCTCAAGAAATACACACTCGCGTCATTCATAAAGAATGAATTTCATCGCAGTATGGGATTCGCCGCGCTCGCAATGCGATTCAAAGAAACCACTCAATCAATCAGGAAGGGTTTTGTGAATGTCTATCCCGAATTTGTGATCTCGACACTATTTTCATTTGTTGTAGCGGCGATTATTGTTTTAAGTTTATCCGGGTTATTAAATAAATGGTGGCTGATTGGATCGGCTCTGTTTTATTTTATCCTCAATATAAGATTCTTGAACTATCTGGAGCAGGTGCGGGGATTATTCGCCATGATTGTGATGATACCGTTCTTATTCCTCGATCACCTCGTCTGTTTTGTCGGCAGCGTAATCGGAAGTATCAAAGGATTATTGAAAATTAAGAATAATAAGTTCTCAATCTGAAATTATAATGATAATATGTATGACTGATATTATTCGATGTCGATTTCTTAATTCTTATATCCGAAATCAGCAATCCGAAATCCAAAGTTGTTAAAACATGCTCGATGTAAACGAAATATTTTACAGCATTCAAGGTGAATCTACACATGCAGGTAGGCCGTGTGTGTTTGTTAGATTGTCATATTGCAATCTTCGTTGCACATATTGCGATACAGAATATGCTTTCGGGAAAGGTGAGATTATTTCACTCGATTCGATTCTGGAAAAGATCCGAAGTTTCAATTGTAAATTGGTTGAAATAACGGGTGGCGAACCGTTGCTGCAGGAATCTTCATTCGATCTTATGAAAATATTATGTCACGAAGGTTATGAAGTGCTGCTGGAGACGAACGGCAGTGTGGATATAAGTAAAACAGATCCGCGTGTCAAGAGAATTGTTGATTTCAAAACTCCTTCGAGCGGTATGGATAATCGGAGCATGTGGGAGAATGTTAATTATTTAAAAGAAGGGGATGAAGTTAAATTTGTAGTCGCTGACCGCACCGATTACGATTGGGCAAAAGATAAAATCTTTAAATATGGATTGACCGATTCTGCAGTTGTTTTAATGAGTCCCGTGTTCGGTAAACTTGAACCGATTATACTATCAGAATGGATTTTGCAAGACAAATTGAACGTGAGATTCCAATTGCAATTGCATAAATATATTTGGAATCCTGAAAAAAGAGGAGTGTGATCGCGATGAAGGATGAATTATGAAGTATGAGTTATAAGTTGGTAGTGATTATTGAATGAATGATCGAGAAATAAAAAAAGAAATTGCGGTTGTGCTTGTAAGCGGCGGTATGGATAGTTGTGTAACAGCGGCTATCGCGAATCAAGACTATGAAATGGCATTTCTTCATCTCAATTATGGTCAACGTACCGAGAAGCGCGAGCTCAAAGCGTTCAACGATATTGCCGATCACTACAAAGTCGAAAGGCGGTTAATTGTTTCTACTGAGCATTTAAAACAAGTCGGTGGATCAAGTCTTACGGATTCATCACTAATTATTCCCGATGCCGACCTTGAGCGAAAAGATATACGTTCTACATATGTTCCTTTCCGAAATGCGAATATACTATCTATTGCAGTCAGTTGGGCAGAAGTTATTAGCGCGATAAATATTTATATCGGCGCTGTTGAGGAGGACTCTTCCGGATATCCTGACTGCAGGCGCGAGTTCTATGATGCGTTCAACAAGGTAATCGACCTTGGAACTAAACCATCAACAAAGATTAATATCGAAACACCGATTATAAATCTTACCAAATCCGAGATAGTTAAACTTGGTGCATCGTTGCATGCACCGTTTCACCTAACGTGGTCATGTTATCAAAGTGAAGATGAAGCGTGTGGGATCTGTGACAGTTGTGCTTTGAGACTACGTGGATTTCAAAAAGCCGGTATCAAAGATCCTATCAAATACCGATGAAAACTGTTAATTTATCAAAAATTCACCAAATTATTCCTTTCTTAGCCAAGCATCCAGCAATAAATCACATGCATTGTGCGTTTGCTTAAACCTCCCTTGACATTCTCTGTCAAATTAATAAAATTGTTCTACCATAAATATTGCAAGGAGCTAAGATATGAGTTATTTGAGACTGTTTTTAACGATGATATTCCTAATAGTTTTATTTGGAATATTTTCGTTTTCACAATCATTACCTGTACCAGGAAATCTCAGTGTGAAAGCCGGAGAATTTGGCGGAGCTTTTTTAACGTGGGATACAGTCAGCGGGTCAATGGGTTACATCGTATATAAATCGATTGATGGCTCTTCCTTCGCAAGCATTGCCGCGGTACCACGTAGCATGTTTAATGATTGGTGGATTATCCCTGACCATCTTTATAGATATTATGTGACTGCATTCCGCAAGGTCGGTATGGTGGTAGAAGAAGGTACACCAAGCGATACGGTTACATTCGCATTCGGATTACACCATAAACCGCTTCCCGGACAAGGAATTATAGGTGGAAAAATTATGGACGAGAAAAACGGATTACCGTTGAAGGGAGCCGTTGTGAGTATTTTCCAACCCGGAAAATTGTGGGCTGAAAAAACTCATACCGACACAGGCGGTATATACTGGGCAGCGATCGATACAGGGAGATACATTCTTCGCGCCGATAAATTTGATTATTTCGGTGAATGGTTCGATAATGTTTTACACTTAGATAGTGTTACCGTTGTGAGTGTTCATGAAGATTCTTTTGCGATTGCCAATTTTGCATTGCGGCATCTTCCGGTTCCCGAAGTTGTAACGGTTAGCGGTATTGTTATCGATAGTTTAAACAGCCAACCACTCGCACAAACTTTCGTGGCATTTCTACGCCCGCACAGATGGTTACGCGAACTGCAAGTTGTGACCGGAATATTTGGCGGTTTGCCAACGGAATGTGTTGACGTCGCAGGATTAGGTCGCCTATTCGGTGTTGTTTGGATGGGGAAAACCGATGCGAACGGAATTTTTAATGCCCATCTCATTAAGGGATTAAAGTATATTGCTCTTGCATTCAAACCGGGTTATGTTCCCGAGTTTTATGATAACAAATATATTCCATTTACTGCAGACCGCTTGAGATTTACGAGCGATACAAGTGGAATCGATTTCAAACTTCTCTCAAATCCGATCGCGATCAACACGCTCAATGGTTCGGTGGTTGATTCGTCCGGAACCGGAATTCCATCGAATGTCATCCTCTATCGGAAAACCGTATTAGGCAGAATCCCGGTGCGGTTTACCATGACCGATTCACTCGGGAATTTCGAGTTCAACAAACTCGTCAATGGTATTTTCTATATAAAAGCATATCCTGTTGACGCATATTCACCGGCTTGGTATAGCAGTTTAGATTGCGGTGTGCGAAATTGGCGGTTCGCCGATACGATAAATGTATCCGGAAACGTGACAGGAATAGAGGTCTGCGTCAAACCGGTTCCGCGACTTGGCTTCGCGCGCATTGCCGGTAATGTACGTGGTCCGCGCGGCAATCTAATGGCAGAGACAATTGAACAAGCCGTTACTGTATATGCTGTCTCAACGGCGACCAATCAGATTGTTGGATACGATATCTCTGAGGATGATGGCTCTTACTCAATCGAAAATCTTCCCGCCGGTACTTATTCAATCGTCATCGATAAAGAGGGTTTTACCGGAGCCAGCGAGCCATTAATCACCGTGGATGAAACAAACAATTACGAAGTTGCCGATGCCACAATTTTCGTTGTTTCCGATCCCACATCGGTTGATGAAAAGGTTCAATCGGTCCCGGCAGTTTTCAAACTTTATCAAAACTATCCGAATCCGTTCAATCCTACAACCCAAATCCGGTTCGATTTGCCGAAGTCAAGTTCGGTTGTTTTGAAGGTATTCAATCTTATCGGACAGGAAGTAGAAGTTTTGGTGAATAAAGATTTAGCCGCAGGAACCCATACAGTAAGGTGGAATGCTCAAATAGCCGGTACAGGTATCTATTTCTTCAAAATCGTTGCAACTCCTCCGGATGGAAGCGGAGCGCGATTTTCAGAGGTTAGGAAGATGATATATCTGAAGTAAAATTCAATGAATTTTACTCATTTTCACCAATTCCCCGGTAGATTTGGTTCTGCCGGGGAATTTTTTTTTTTGAAAAAGCTTAAACTATTTTCCGCGGCGATGATCAAATGTAACGATATAACTATATATGGGAGTATCGTTAATTGACAGTATCGTGGATTAGGTTAACGGAAAGTAAGTGGGAGTGTTACTTTCTCTCTCTCAATGCCTCAGTGAGTATCTGAGGCATTTTTTATTTCGATATATATGGGTTGTTTTTGATGAAGAACCTCCACTTCTTATCTGTCGCATTAGTGATACCGATTCGTGTTGATGACCCGAATTGATTTCTTGGGATTACCTCACCATCCGCTATGAATATTGTATTGTCCAACAAATCGATTCCATTATGCCCACGATTTATATTGAATGCTTCACACAGTTTCGCCGGTCCGTTGGTAAGATCTAATAGTTTCCTATTACTCCATTTTTCCATCAATCCATTTCTCCGTTTATTTTTTCTATTATCTTTCATCACTTCAATACCTTCAATCGGTTCAACCGCTCGCAACAAGACCGCACAACCTTTTCCCTCTTCTTCAGTAACAATGTTCGCGCAGAAGTGCATCCCATAAGTGAAGTAAACGTAAAAATGTCCGCCTTTTTTAAACATTACTTCATTGCGTTTGGTTATTCCAAGATATGAATGACTGGCGGGATCGTTATTACCGAGATATGCTTCCACTTCGACGATCTTACCGATAAGAAATTTGTTGTTTAATTTTCGGATGAGATATTTGCCGAGCAAATCTTTTGCTACAATTAATGTTGGACGGAGATAAAATGAACGTGGTAGTTTTTTCAACGAACTCCCTCTCCTCCTTGGAGAGGATTGGGGTAGGGTCATCTCTTGGTAAATTCCTTTATGATTTTATCAACCTCTTCTTCAGAAATTCCGGTACCTAATGTTTCTGTTTTCTTATCCGGTGAGGTTTGTTTGGAGGATTGTTTTGAATCATGCGCCGGTTGAGGTGTATTCGCCGTTTTTAACCGGATTCGTTCTTCAATTTCCTCTATCCAAGATTTTTGATCGGGGTTTTTTTGAGTCACCGTATGAGCGAGAACATCAGGAGCGATTTTGATCTTAGGTTTTGGAATGGCGGGTTCAGTTTTAAATTCAGTTCCGCCAGCCGGATTTAAGGGACGGGTTTCAAACGCCAATCTTTTTACGTTAAATAGATGTTTCGCGGAAACGTTTTCAGATATGATCGAGTCGCCGAATGTTCCCGGTCCGAGTGTGAGCGAAGGAAGAAGTTCGTTCGTGTAACCAACAGCACCAAGCGCCCCTACGGTGTTCACTAAAATTCTGAATGCCGGTTTCTCTAACGCGAATTTCATCACAATATCTTCATCCATCGAGTGAATTACCATCGTATGCCCGATGCCGCCGAATTCCAGCAACTCGATGCATCGTTCACATCCTTCGCGCCAGTTATCGACCGTGAAGAATGAAAGAACCGGAGAGAGCTTTTCATGCGATAGGGGGAAATCTCGCCCAACGCCGTTTAGTTCAACAATTAAAACTTTTGTCGAGGGAGGGACAGAGACACCCGCTTTTTGTGCGATGTATGTTGCGGGTTTACCCACAATGTCGGGATTCAAATCACCACGGTAATCGAACATTAGGTCGCTTAGTTTAGATTTGTCGTCTCCTTCAACAGAATAACAATTGTGTTTTTTAAATTCATCAACCACGATATTTTTTATTGAAGAGTCGACGATGACAGAAGCTTCTGTTGAACAAAGCACGCCATTATCAAAAGTTTTTCCGGTAACAATATCTGCGACGGCTTTTTTGATGTTCGCAGACTTTTCGATATAAACAGGAACATTCCCCGGTCCTACCCCATATGCAGGTTTTCCTGAACTGTACGCAGCTTTTACCATCGGCGTACTGCCGGTCGCAAGGATGACCGCAATATTTTTCTGTTTCATCAAAGCATTTGTTGCTTCTATAGTTGGAATGCCGAGGCACTGAATTAAACCCTGAGGCGCGCCTGCCGCTTCAGCCGCCTGTGAAATTATATGTGCCGCCTCCATTGTGCATTTTACAGATTTTGGATGCGGGCTTGCAACTATCGCATTTCTTCCTTTAAGAGATATGATCGCTTTAAACATCATTGTTGATGTTGGATTTGTTGATGGTATCAATGCCGCAACAACTCCCATCGGTTCCGCGATTTCAATTATTTTCTTTTCGCTGTCCTCACGTATCACCCCGACAGATCTAAGGTCTTTGATTGATTCCCACACTCTTCGAGTTGAAAATTCGTTTTTCTTTTTCTTATCGTCAGGATTACCAAATCCGGTTTCTTCATGTGCCATACGGGCAAGTTTTTCTGCAGCTTTGTAACCTGCTTCCGCCATTGCACTGCAAATCCGGTCTACGCGAGTTTGATCGTAAGCGCGAAATTCAAGTTGTGCATGCTTTGCCTTCGCAACGAGGTCGCGCATTTCCTGAATTGATTGTAAGTCTTTATCGATCGCCATAATTATTTTCCTTTGCACTATTTGCACTCTATGCGAGAAACAATTCAACGCAGAGACGTGGAGGTCGCTGAGTGGTTAAGATAAAATCCCTGTTTTCCACAAAAACAATCCTGTTTTTTCATCCTGCTCTCGTACTAATTCTTCACCGTCGAATTCATCGATGAAAACTTCACATGCCCAGAGTTTTGTCCCGGGCATCAAATGTCCGCCGAAAACTTTTCCATCCGGATCACCAAGGAGAAGATGGACATGAACGAATGGCTTGCTATCCCTGATACTAATATTGCCGGTCAGATTTAATATTTCCATTCCGCCTGCAAACTCCATTGAGTTATACTTTTTTGTATTCTGATCATAGTATGCAACAATAGCGTGCGTTGTTGCTCCTATGCCGTGTATACGGCCACAGTGTATGTTTTCTTTCTTGACAAATTTTGTTAACTCTTCAAGTAGATCCGTTCCGTAAGGGAATTGTCCGATGATAGTTTTTTTTAATTTGTAATTTGTCATTTGTCGGACGTCATCGGTTGAACAAACTAGTTTGATCAGAAGACGATTTTCGCGGGTTTATCTTAAAATGTTTATACACAAGTTCCGTTGCCTCTCGTCCGCGTGGTGTTCGTTTTAAAAATCCTTCCTGAATCAGGTACGGCTCGTACACTTCCTCAATTGTTCCGGGCTCCTCGCCAACTGCGACGGCAAGCGTACTGATGCCAACGGGACCACCATTATATTTCTCGATTATTGTTGTGAGTATTCTTTTATCCATGTCATCAAGCCCTAATTCGTCAACCTCTAACGCCTTAAGCGAATACTCAGCAACTTCTTTTGTAATGATATTGTTGGAATGTTCAAGTTTCTTATCTGCCTGCGCAAAGTCGCGGCAGCGCTTGAGTAAACGGTTTGCGATACGCGGAGTTCCGCGTGAACGGCTTGCGACTTCTTTTGCTCCATCTGTTTTGATCTCAACATTTAAAATCTTAGATGAGCGTTTGATAATTTTTTCCAAAAATTCGGATGGATAATAATCTAAACGACTTGTAACGCCAAAGCGTGAACGAAGGGGAGAGGAGAGAAGTCCTGCCCGTGTTGTGGCTCCGACTAATGTGAAGTTTGGAAGATTAAGTTGAACGCTTCGCGCATTCGGTCCGCTGTCGATTACAATATCGATTTTGAAATCTTCCATTGCAGAGTATAGATATTCTTCGATGAGCGGATTCATGCGATGGATTTCATCGATAAATAATACATCACCTGCGCTTAGATTTGTCAGAATGCCTGCAAGGTTGTATGGTTTATCGAGCGCGGGTCCCGAGGTTGCTTTTATCTGTACACCCATCTCGTTCGCGATTATATACGCGAGCGTGGTTTTTCCTAAACCGGGAGGACCTGTGAGAAGAACGTGGTCTATGCTTTCGCCGCGTTTCTTTGCGGCGTTTATGAAAACCTTGAGATTGTCGACTATCTTCTGTTGCCCGACGAAATCTTCAAATTGCAGTGGGCGCAGAGTTTGGTCGAACTCTACTTCGTTCTCAAGTCGCTCGGGTGTTGTTGGGTCTGTTCGCTTTGCCATGTGATTGGAAATATACAGAGAATGGAGGTGAAGAGCAAAAAAAGATGCCCCTCAAACCAAGATTTGTTGGATGCTAAGGATTATCGTTGCTTCGCCGAGTGATGCAGCGCCTTCTTTATCATTTCTTCCACCGATAATTCTTTGTTTGTGGATTCAATTAATACAGCCCGTAAAGTTTGCTCGGCGCTCGTGCGGTTGAAACCAAGCGACATCAATGCTATGATAGCTTCGGAACGGGATTTTAATTGTTGACTTGTTGGGGTAACAGCTTGCTCTGTGAACTCAATCTTTCCAAGTTTACTACGCAGCTCAAGAATAATCCGCTCCGCTGTTTTTCTTCCAACACCTGATATAGATGTGAGTGCTTCAATATTTCCGAGTAGAATCGCTTCTCGAAGATCGTTCGTACCAATGCCTGAAAGAATTCCCTGTGCAATCTTTGGTCCGATTCCAGAAACAGAAATTAAAAGTCGAAATATATCCCGTTCGGCTTCGGTTGCAAATCCAAACAAAATCATGGCATCTTCGCGTACGTGCATGTGGGTTAGAATAACAACATCTCCGTTAAGCTTTTCAATCTTTTCAAATGTTGAAAGGGGAATATGCACATGATATCCAACACCGTTAACATCAATTGTAATTTCGGTGGGAGACTTTTGAACGAGTTTTCCTCTGAGATGAGAAATCATTTTGTACCCTTCCGCTTTGATGAGATCTTTTCAGGATGAGCAGTGATGAAAGATTTCCAGCTTTTAAATGAGTGTGTCCGGGATGTTTGTCGCCTCTGTATATGGCAAATAGCTACAGCAAGCGCATCTGTAACGTCGTAATGTTTCGGGAGTTCTTTGAGCTTAAGGAGTGATTTTACCATGAACTGTACTTGCTCTTTTGAGGCGGCACCGTTGCCAACGATAGCTTTCTTAACTTCCCGCGGAGAATATTCGTGAGTAGGTATCTCCTTAGTCACCGCGGTTAAAATCGCAACGCCGCGCGCGTGACCTAGCTTTAACGCCGATTGAGCGTTCTTACCGTAAAAAGCAGTTTCGATTGCAAACTCATCGGGTTGATACTTTTCGGTAAGCGCGGAGAGAGTTTCGAAAATAACTTTCAACCGCAATGGCATAGAGGTCCGGCTGTTGTTTTTTATTGCACCGGAATCTAAAATTTTCATCTTGCCGTTGCGTGTCTCAATCACACCAAAACCAGTAATAAGTGTACCGGGATCAACGCCGAGGACAATCATGAATCAATTCAAAATTAAAAATTTAAAAGTAAATAAGATTATTCATTCAGAGCTGCCAAAGTTTTTTCGTCGATATCGAAATTGGCGTAAACATGCTGAACGTCTTCATGCTCTTCCAAAGAATCCATCAATTTAATTGCGTGCTCTGCATCTTTCCCTTCAACCTTTACGGTATTTTCCGGAATCATTTGGACTTCCGCCTCTTCCATTTTTATACTTTTTGCTTCAAGAGCTTGTTTGACCGATTCAAAATTTTCAGGCGCGGTGTATATTTCATACATATCATCTTCAGTCTTCATGTCGTCTGCGCCCGAATCGAGCGCGAGACTCATCATATCGTCTTCATTCAGAGCAGTTTTCAAAATTCTCATTACACCTTTACGATGGAACATATAAGCAACCGAATTGGAAGCACCAAGTTTTCCGTTGTGTCTCTCTAGCAGATGTCGGATCTCGGAAACAGTTCTGTTTTTATTATCGGTAACCGATTCAATGATGAGAGCGACTCCACCTGGTCCGTATCCTTCATAAGTTACATCCTCATACATAACACCTGGCAATTCGCCGGTCCCTTTTTGAATAGCCCGTTTGATATTATCTGCCGGCATATTCGCCCCTTTTGCTTTATCAACTGCGAGGCGAAGGCGTGGATTGCCTTTTGGGTCACCGCCACCCATTCGCGCGGCGATCGTAATTTCCTTTATGATCTGTGTAAATGCCTTACCTCTTTTTGCATCGGTAACTGCTTTTTTTCGTTTGATGGTTGCCCATTTAGAGTGACCAGACATTTTATAAATCCTTTCTGAGAATTATCAATTTATTCGATCGCATTTATCGATTCGATATTCGAATCGGGGATATGCTTTCTAATATCTTTAATTTTGAGTTGAGGAAATGATTCTGTTGTACCGGCGCTCGAGATTGGGACCTCATGTTCGTCCACGGAGAAAACCAGGTCGAGCGCTTTTCCGTTATCGCGAACTTCATCCAAAAGTGATCCTAATCCGAATCCGATCGCATCGAGTGTGTATTGATTTTGTTTGACACGGAAGCGAAGGTGATCTTTCCCGACGATTTTTGGAACCCCGATTGTCTCTACATTTCTTGCCAGGAAGATCGGTCGCATGTTGCTGGGACCGTAAGGAGAAAATTCTTTTAGAATTTTTAAGAAGCGTGGATTTAAATCTCCAAGCGTAATTTCCGTGTCTATTTTGATTTCGGGTGTGCGGATATTATCTGTCATCAATTCATCGACTACGAGGTTAAAGGCTTCCCTGAATTCATCCACACGATCAAGCGCGACGGAAAGTCCGGCGGCATATTTATGTCCTCCGAACTGAAGTAATTTGTCTTCAACGCGTTTTAATGCCTGGTGAATATCAAAACCGACTATTGACCGCGCCGAACCTTTTGCAACTCCGTCAACGGTTGTCATCATCACAGTAGGTCTGTAATATTTTTCCACGAGCCGGGATGCAACAATCCCGATTACTCCGGGGTGCCAATCTTCGTTGTGGAGAACAATTGCAGGATCTGGTTCGACCTCGAGATAACTCTCGACTAACTCCTGGGCTTTAAGAAATGTATCTTCATCAATTTTGCGGCGGTTTCGATTTTCAGTTTCGAGTATCTGAGCAAATTCAATGGCTGTTGAAAAATTATCGTTCGTGAGTAAAGTGACTGCGCGAGTTGCGTCTCCCATTCTGCCGACCGCATTGATACGCGGAGCCAGTACAAAAACGATTTGTCCTGTGGATATCTTTCCCAATTGCGAGCCGGATGTTTCAATCAACGCTCGAATTCCGGGACGGGGATTTGTATTGATTTGTTGAAGTCCGATTTTTGTTAAAATTCTATTCTCACCTATCAATGGAACAATATCTGCGGTTGTTGCCAATGTGGCAAAATCTATAAATTGCTCTGCCATGTTCTCACCGTCCCGGCGTCGTTCAATTGCTTGTATCAATTTGAATCCGACTCCACAGCCGCACAGATTTTTAAACGGATATTTATTTGTCGGGATCAACGGATCAAGAACTGCGAGTGCATTCGGTAACGATTCGCCAGGTTCGTGGTGGTCGCAGATGATCACATCGATACCTAAACCTCGAGCGTATTCAACTTGATCGATGGCGGTTATTCCACAATCGATAGAGATCAGCAGTGTGGCACCGAACTGTTTCCCTTTGTCGATACCAAGCGTCGAGATACCATATCCTTCTTTAACACGATCGGGGATGTGGATGATTGATTCGAGTCCCAGTTTTTTGAAGTAGAGATAAAGCATTGCCGCGCTTGCCGTTCCATCTACATCGTAATCTCCAAAGATGAGCAATCGTTCTTTGCTTTCAATTGCACGGAGAATTCGAACAACAGCCTGTTCCATTCCTTGCATCAAAAACGGATCGTGTAAATCTGTTAATTGGGGTCGGAAAAATTCTTTCGCAAGTTGATAAGTAGTGATACCGCGGTGAAAGAGTATTCTAGCTATTGTTTCGGGAACATTGATCTCCTTGGCAAGTTGCATTACTTGCAATTCGTTCGGTTGTTCCACAACGCTCCATCTGTATTGTTTTTTCATATCATTATTTTATGTTTGATTTCAAATTTAAATACTGCGCATCTATAAGCCGGATTCTGTATCCCGTTCCGCTATAGCGGCCCGGGATTGCAATCATTCATCTTACCCTTCAGAGAAGGGAATTTAGCGACCTACCCATCCCGCTTTTTTGAACCGACTTAACGTCGGAACAAAAAGTTGAGCGGACCACTCTTCTCTCAACCATAGTTGGAAGCGGGATTTACATGGTCTTGCACCGAGCAGGGTTTGTCAAGCTTCCAGCTTACGCTTGGAACTGGTGAGCTTTTACCTACGCCATTTCACCCTTACCCTGTTCAATCAACGATTGGACAGGACGGTATATTTTCTGTTACACTATCCGTTGCATCGAACTTTGGTTCGCTGCACCCCCATTTTCACAGGGTACTCTGTCCTGTGGTGTCCGGACTTTCCTTCCCATTTAACTTGTTGAGTTAGACGGGACGATTGCACGATGCGCAGTTTTGTTATTTAATTCCTAAGAACTTATTAAAGAATTTTGCTAACACTTACGATGTGATCTGACACGAGTATTCTGCCACAGTGTTCACAAGTGAATAACCTGTTGTTTTGCCTGATCTCAAGTATTTTTTGAGGAGGTACTCTGCTGAAGCATCCACCACAAGCATTACGTTTCACCGCAACTACAGCCACGCCACCCTTGGCATCCTTAATTCTTTTGTAACTGTCTAAATCTTGTTTATTGATGCGGGCGATGATTTTATCTCGCTCATGATGATATTTTAATTCCTCTTTCTCGTGTTCTTTGTTTACTTCGCGTAACTCTTTTTTCTTTCCGTCAAGATCTTCACTTGATTGTTCGAGTTGTATTGAATACGTTTCAACATCTTTTTTTGCAGTCTCCATCTGTGTTTCATATGTTTCCATGTCTTTTTCTAACTGCACAGATTTTTTCTCGGCTGCCTCTATCTCTCTCGTCAACGCATCATATTGCTTGTTCGATTTTACGTTCAGTTGTTGGTTTTTATATTTCTCTACTTTCTCTGCCAAATCAATAATCTCCAGATCGGCCTTATCGCGATTGATTTTTGATTGTTTTAACGTTGAGTTCAGCTCCTTTATTTTTGCCTTTAGTTCATCAACTTTCTGTTCAAGATCGTCGACAAGTCCAGGCAAATCACCTTTCAGTTCATGTACTTCCTGTAATTGTGAATCAACAATTTGTAATGCGTATAAATATTTAAGTCGGTTTTCCACCGTTTACTCCTTCAAGATGTATAATAATGAATAGGATTTATGCTCTTCAATGATCCAAATATTTTAATGTCTGAGTTTTGCTTTTTCATCTCTCGTTTTAAAAAATTCACCAGTTCGCGCACAATGAATTCTTCGGTTTCAAAATGTCCCGCATCTACCAAAAGCATTTCCGGAGGGCAATCGGAAAAACGATGGTATGATATGTCTGCCGTAACGAAAGCATCGGCGCCTGCCTGATGAGCTATGGCAATTAAATCGGATCCGCTTCCACCACAGACTGCAACTCGTTCGATTTGCTTGCGTTTGAAATTATTGTGTCTCAAAATTTTTGTATTTAACTTTTTTGTGCAATGTTTCAAAAAATTATCAGGAGTCAATTTTTTTGGAAGGTTACCGATTACTCCGCTTCCATAATCGTTACTCGGAGTTGAAAGGGGGTAAACATCGAACGCAACTTCATCATATGGATGAACTTCTTTCATCGCGGCGATGACATCGTTCAAACACCACTGAGGAACATTCATTTCGAGACGGACTTCTTCGGTACTTTCAAGTCGACCTTTTTTTCCGATGTAAGGTTTTGCTTTTGCGGAGGGTAGAAATGTGCCGGTTCCGTTTATATTAAATGAGCATGAACTGTATTCGCCGATTACACCCGCACCTTGATTAGCCATCGCTTCCAGGACAACTTTCGCGTGATCGCTTTGTACAAAGACAACAATTTTTTTATTCGTCTGTTGATTTTTGCGAAGAAAGTCGGTTCCGTCTAATCCGAGAGCTTTTGCAAGCGCGAAGCTCACGCCATTTCGTGTAAAATCTAAATTTGTATGTGCAGAATAAACTGCAACCTTGTTACTGAGCAGGGTTGAAATAAGAAATCCGATTTGAGTATCCGGATTTATAGATTTTAAAGGATTGTACAGGAATGGATGGTGAGTTATAATCAGATCGGCTTTTTTTCTTACTGCTTCCTTCACAACCTCCAGAGTTATCTCTAAAGCAACTAAAATATTATCAATATTCGAGTTTGGGGAGCCGATCTGAATGCCGATGTTATCGCGTTCCCATGCAATTTCCTTCGGTGCCCAATTTTCAATAATTTTTTGGATATTGCGTAAAATCATCAAATCGAAATTTTATGAAAAAAAATGTCCCGTTTTTTTAGGACGGGACAAGAGAAACTGAATTTTATACTTATTAATTTTCTTTAGATTTTTATCTACCCTGATAAGATCGGTAATTCTTTTTGCTTGAATGTTTCGGTAAATTATCATTGGTATTTGAATCGTAAGAGGAAGTAACATAACGAAATAAATATAAAAAAATAAATCGAAATATCAAAATATTATCGACTTTGCAAAGTGGAAAATAGATTTAATGAGCGATATTTATTTATCGATGTTTAAATCGCGCAACAATACGATTTGTTTCTCAAGATGCCCAATGTTTTCGTTAAATCGTGAGAGCGTAAGCTTCTGTTCCGCAGATACCGATTGGCGCATTAATATATCTGTGCTAATTTTAATTGCTGCCAGCGGATTGTTAAATTCGTGGCACATTGTAACAATCAATTCCTGCACAGCTTCCATTTTCTTGCCAGTCATCATTTGTTCTTTTTCGGCTTCATTAATGCGCTTACTTAGGTTTACCTTGTCAATTACGTTAATGATAGTGCGGGGCAGAATGGTATCAACAGCTTCTTCTTTGATTAAATAATCTTCAACGCCATATTTCATTGCCTCGATAGCGATTCTGAAATCTTTATTAGAAGTTAGAAGTACTATTGGAATTTGAATATTAAGGGAATGTATTATTTTGCTTATTTCGATACCGTTTGTTCCCTGTAAAAAGTAATCTAGCAAAATCAAATCGAATATATTTTCCTGTTTAAGTGTTAAAATTGCCTTTTCAGGGTCCTGAATGGCTGTCAGGTTGAAAACTTTATTTTGGAAGGGTCGAAGCTGATGTCGGATAACATCGACATATGCTTTATCGTCATCGATAATCAATATCTTTATTATTTGTTCGCTCATAATATTATCCTATCCAATTATACCACTTGTAGTTCAATAAAGCAATTATTTTAAAGAAAATCTTATTATAAAATTGAAAGATTATTCATAATCCTTTTAAAAACCATTGAAATTTCAGTATTTAAATTGACATTCAATGGAAAATTCATTAGATTTAAACACTTTAAGAGTGTTCCGGAACCGATAAAGTCGATGCATTTTAAGATAAATAATCAAAATATTGAATCTCTTTTGGAAAAGATAAATGCCGGTGACGGCATTTTTTTAGTCATAGGAGTAGTGGCGGTCGTTACCGGAATACTTGTAGATATTTTTTTAATCAGATTAATTTGTCTAATCGTGGTTCTAAGCGTGGGAGCATTGTTCATTTTCTCCGTACGTGCAAAAGAGTTACAAATAGGAGGCATTGATCGGAAAAATAAATCACTATTGCAATCACAACACAAGAGTGACGGGATGAAGAAATTAATCTTTGATGATTTTCAAAAAAATGCAGAACAATCATTTCGTGTTGAAGAAATTGAAGAAAAGGCATTTGAGAATAAAGACCAAATTCATGCTGATCTCAGAGAAATGGGTAGACCGCCCGTAGTTGACCCGTTTCGGAATAAGACCGTTGAACCAATCCGGCGCGATTTTGGTATTGACGATTTTTTTGATGTCAATTCCGATATATACAAAGGTGATACGGAGCCGCGAACTGAGTTTGATTTTTTGCTCAATAAAGTTTTGATGGTGATTAAAGAGGTTCTTTTCGCTCATACTGCCGCATTCTTTTGGGCGAATCGAGAAAAACAACAAGTGGTTCTCGAAGCATTCGTTTCTGATTCTCCCGGTTTATTTACATCTCGAAGATTTTCTTTCGGGCACGATCTGGTCAGCAATGTTGCCGTGACGGGCAAACCGGAATTTATTTCTGAAATAAACGATTTGTCGGAACGTGAATTATTTTGCTACTATTCCCAGTCTGCTTCTGTACGCTCCTTCGTGGGTGTCCCAGTTTATTTTTCAAGAGGCAGCAATATTGAAACTCCTCAGATGCCTGTCGCTGTTTTAATTGTAGACAGTAAAGCCTCGGATGAATTTGGACCGGAGACTTTAACTTTGCTTGGCCGATTCACAAAGTTGCTCTCTGCACTGGTGAAAAGTTATAACGACAAATATGATTTATTGCTTGATATTGAGCTAATGGCTTCAATTCGTAGGTTGCAAGAACGGATCAGGAGTAACTTTTCTCTCCAAACAATTGTTCAAGCATTGGCAGAAGAATCTTCAAAATTAGTAAATTGGGATTTTCTCTCAATCGTTCTTTATGATGAATCAAAAAGAGCGTGGGTTGCGAAGAAAATAATAAATCGCGCTCATGAAGGTTACATCGTAACTGAGCAAGCGATAGATTTCCCTGAGAGTCTTGCAGGAAAAACGATAAAGAATAATATCTCAACAACCATCGATGATCTAAGTGCAATATCATTGCCGAGATATTACAACGAGGAGAAATTAGATCGGCGAGGGTCGTTCGTTTCCGTACCGATAAGTTCTTTGAATAAATGTTACGGAGCAGTGAATATTGAGAGTAAGGAAATATTCAATTTTTCTCGCCGCGATGTCGATATCCTATCGCGACTTGCGGACAATTCCGCCTCAGCGTTAGAAATATTTTACATGCGGGAAATAATCAATGAATATGTGGTGATAGATGATACTACCGGTATGTATGCTAAGAAATTTTTAATGCAGAGAATAGGAGAAGAATTACAGCGTGCCGACGATTTGGCAACAGAATTGTCTCTTCTTTTAATCACTGTTGACAGATCGGAAGAGATATCGCAACGTTTCGGTATAGACGGTTTCGAGCGTGTTATGCTTACACTTGCAAAAGCGATTAAAACAGGTGTTCGTCCATACGATGTTGTTGGCAGATATGATACCGATAGATTCGCGATTGTATTTGTGAACACTGCAGCGAATGAAGCATTCATTTGGGCAGAAAAAATTCGCAAAACAATTGCAGGTTTAGTAATTAATCTTGACGGTAAAAGTTTCTCGATGACGATCAGCGTTGGCGTTGCCGGTGCAACCGAAGGGATGAAAAAAGAAGAATTAGTGGGGAATACAATCGCGATTTTGAACACCGCATCTCATACCGGCGGAAATGTAGTACGAGTTTTTTAAATAATAACAATGTAAAATTAGGAAAGTAATAGTATGGCAAAACAGCAATCATTCGCAGACAAAGCGGCAAAAGCAGCAATGCAACCGGGCAAAAAATGTGCCGCGTGCGGGGCTATTAAACAACCGGTCCTGTATGTCGCATCGGAACCGTCAAAACATGGAAGTATCAGGTTCAGTCACCGTCGCGTTCAAGTATGCAAGTGCAATGAGAAAGAATTATACGGATAATATTCATCCGGAATATATGCCGAAGTATTAATTTGCGCGGGGGATTCATACCCGTTCCTGATATGGTGGGAAAAGAATTCGGCAACAACAAACCAGATTATTCGTACAATGAAAGCAGGATTCTGAAATGTTTTTAGGAAAAGTTGTTGGTACTGTTTGGGCAACAAGAAAAGATGAAGAGCTTGTCGGCATGAAGTTTCAAGTTGTAAAACATGTCGGTTTAGATTACAAGTTGAAAGATACTTTCGTCGTTGCCGTTGATACAGTTCAAGCTGGCGTGGGTGATACTGTTCTTGTCTGTAGCGGTAGTTCTGCAAGGCAAACATCATTGACTAAGAACAAACCGGTAGATGCAGTCATTATGGCTGTTGTAGATAAATTAGATATAATAGAAAATTAGGCAGAATCGTGTTTTTCGCAAAAGTAATTGGAACCGTTTGGGCGACCCGGAAGGATGAAAGTTTGCATAATTTTAAAATGCAATTCATTCAACCGCTCAACGCGCAAAGAAAAAATGCCGGAGATCCCATTGTGGCGATAGATACAGTGGGTGCGGGTCCCGGAGAAACAGTTATCTACATTACAGCCCGTGAGGCAACAATACCGCTACCGGTTGAGATGGCTCCGGTTGACGCGAGTATTGTAGGAATCGTAGACCGGATCGATCTCGATAATCGGTTTATTGGCGGATAACACAGCGTAGGATTATAAGGATGCTATATGGCAAAAGGAAATAAACAGTTTACAACACGGGAAAGTCAATCGCTTGATAAGTATCTTCAAGAGATAGGTAAAGTAGAACTACTCAATGCTGAAGATGAAATTGATCTTGCGCGAAGAATAAAAAAAGGGGATCAAAAAGCTCTTGAAAAATTAACGAAAGCTAACTTACGATTTGTTGTCAGTGTGGCGAAGCAATACCAGAATCAGGGTTTGTCGTTAGGAGATTTAATTAACGAGGGAAATTTAGGTCTAATCAAAGCTGCGAAACGTTTCGATGAAACACGTGGATTTAAATTTATCTCTTATGCTGTTTGGTGGATTCGACAATCTATCCTTCAGGCATTGGCGGAACAATCTCGAATCGTAAGATTACCTCTGAATCGCGTAGGTGCGTTGAATAAAATCGGCAAAGCTTTCAGCACGCTTGAACAGGAATTTGAGCGTGAGCCAAGCGCAAGCGAACTGGCGGAAGAACTCGATATGTCGCTATTTGAAGTAGCCGACACATTGAAAATTTCAGGCAGACATTTATCCATGGATGCACCATTTGTGCAGGGTGAAGACAACAGATTACTCGATGTTATTCAGGATGAGCGTACACCGATGCCCGATCATGTGTTAATCAAAGAATCGTTGAGTAAAGAAGTAGAGCGTGCTTTGAGTACGCTGACCGAACGCGAAGCGGAAGTTATTCGATTGTACTTCGGTCTAGGGAGGGAACATTCGTTGACACTGGAAGAAATCGGAGAGAAATTTCAACTAACTCGCGAACGCGTCAGACAGATAAAAGAAAAGGCAATCCGAAGATTGCGGCACGCATCGCGCAGCAAACAATTACGTGCATATCTTGGCTAAAAGTGCGAGCCATCCTGATACGGATGGCTCTTTGATTTAATTTTCAGATTCAGCTTCGTGCGAAAAATTCTATTCATCATATTGTCATTTTTTATATTAACTTTCTCAACAGGGTGTTCGCCTCAGCAACAGATTTTTAAGAAAGTGGATATGACCGATACATTGAAGATCGAGGCAACAGAAGATCCTCAAGTTGATGAAGAGGATGAAGAAATCCCCGATACGGAAATTATTGAACCAACCGATGAGATTGAATCGAGAATATTGATATCGGAAGATAATCCTTCAGTTGACCGGCATAAACTACTCAGCGAAATTATGCCGCTGATGAGAACACCTTACCGGAAAAAAGGAATCGGTAATAAAGGTTTCGATTGTTCGGGCTTCACGAAGAAGGTATATCAGGATGGATTGGGATATGAATTGCCGCGCTCAAGTAAGGCTCAATTCTCTCTCGGTCAGCGCGTAGATCGAGATAGTTTAAAATTCGGTGATCTTGTTTTTTTTAAAACTCGCCGGACTATACCATCGCATGTTGGAATTTATGTTGGTGATGGACTTTTTGCCCACGCGAGTTTAAAAATTGGTGTTACAATTTCTCTTCTCGACAGTAAATATTATAAAAAACGTTATGTAGGCGCGCGCCGCATCATAGAATGATATTTTCTCCATCATTCTCTACATTAAATTATTAAAGTATCATAAAAAAAATAGTATGGCAGTTTTACCGATTTACACAGATGGTTCTCCGGTTCTCCGCAAGAAAGCTCAACACTTGACAAAAATTACCGATGCAACAATTCAGTTTATTCTGGATATGTTCGAAACAATGCGGAAAGCTAACGGTATTGGGTTAGCTGCAAATCAGGTCGGGGTTCTAAAACGGATTATCATCGTCGATGTGTCGGAAGTCGAAGGTTATGAAGAGACGAAACCGACCGCATATATCAATCCGGAAGTCGTCGTGGAAAAAGAAAAATTAGTTATGGAGGAAGGATGTCTTAGTGTGCCAAATATTCGCGATGAAGTGGAGCGCGCAGAAACTATTCGTCTCAGATATCGTGATTCGAATTTCGAACTCGTCGAAACAGAACTGAGCGGATTACCAGCTCGTGTGGCACTTCATGAGATCGATCATCTGGACGGGATACTTTTCGTCGACAGGTTATCGCCCGAAAAAAAAGAAGCGCACATGGAAGAATTAAAAAAAATCAGAAACGGAGAAATCGAAGTGGATTATCCGGTTATAACAGCACCCGACGCAGCGGTCTGAAAGATTCCGGGGAATCATCAAATGCGAATAGTTTTTATGGGCTCACCCGAGTTTGCACTGCCAAGTCTCAGTATTTTAATCGAGCATAAACATGAGATTTTATCAGTAGTTACTGTCCCCGATAAACCGGCAGGCAGGGGATTGCATGTTACATCTTCACCTGCGAAACTATTTGCTCTCGAACGAAATATACCTGTGTTTCAACCGCAATCGTTGAAAGATAATAACTTTATTGAAGAACTAAAGAATCTTAAACCGGAACTATTTGTCATAGTCGCGTTTAAAATTCTTCCACCTGAAATTTATAAAATTCCTGTCTACGGTTCGTTCAATCTGCACGCTTCTCTTTTGCCAAAATACCGCGGCGCAGCTCCGATCAATTGGGCTGTGATCAACGGAGAAAAGGAAACCGGAGTCACAACTTTTTTCTTACAGGATAAGATTGATACCGGTAATATCATTCTTCAGGCGCGATTGCCGATAGGGGAAAATGAATCCGCAGGCGAGGTGCATGATAAACTTGCGGATATCGGCGCCGAGGTTGTGCTGCACACTGTCAATCTTATATCAATGGGGCGCGCTATAGCAAAACCGCAGGAAGATTCCAATGCTACCTCGGCTCCAAAAATATTTAAAGAAATGTGCCGGATCGATTGGAACAAAAATGCAGTTGCGGTGCATAATTTTATCAGAGGGTTATCTCCGCATCCAACCGCATTCACGTCTCACAAAGGAAAGAAAATTAAAATTTACAAATCAAAAATTGCCGGTGATATGAAATTTGCACCGGGTGCTATTTCAGTTTCGGTATCCCGCTTATTCATTGGTACCGGAGATGGCGCAGTGGAAATTCTCGAACTTCAGCTGGAAGGTAAAAATAAATTGTCGTCGGAAGAATTCTTAAGAGGATATCAATTTGATAGAGAGGATTTATTGGTGTGAAAATGTTGAATCGCTTCTCTCCGTTGGTAAAAGAAATATTGGTAATTGTCTCTGTTTCGATTCTCGTGTCTTTATTGTTCAATACTTTTTCAGGGAAAGGATTGCCGCTGATCCGGAAAGAGATCGTAAAAGTTCAGGCGGCAGATTCGGTGTTGTTCTCACCAACCACATCCAAGATTGATTCTGCGTTATTGATTCAACCGGATTCTTCAATTACGAAAAATATTAAAGTGATTGCCCCGCTTCACGAACAGGCGCTTCGGAATCCGGATTCGGTCATAAGTTCATCGAATAAAAATTCAACAACATATTATACCACAATCACCTTGACTCAGTTGCAACGGTTATTAAATGAAAATCGTGGTTTCCTTATCGACGCGCGCAATGCCGATGAATACAATCAAGGTCATATCGCGAAAGCGAAGAATATGCCCGCGTTGGATGTTGATAAACATTTTGCCGAACTCGTAACTATTCCGCGCGATACACTTATGCTTCTTTACTGCAACAATGCCGATTGCCACCTCTCCCATTTGCTGGCAGATTTTCTCCGCAATTTGGAATTCAAAAAGATATATATCTATGAAGATGGTTGGGATGGTTGGATTAAAGCCGGCATGCCGGTCGATAGTTCGAAAGGAGGAGATAAATAATATGAAAAATCTACTTTCGAACAGATATATTATTTTATTCTCACGATTAGTTCTCGGAATAATTTTTATAATTGCTAGCAGCGATAAGATTGCTCACCCTGAACTTTTTGCTCTGAGCATCAGCGGTTATAAATTATTGCCTCTTTATTTGATCAATCTTTTTGCCATCGTATTGCCATGGCTCGAAATGATCACAGGATTATTTTTGATAAGCGGGATATTTGTTAAATCAAGCAGTGCGATTCTCGCTTTTCTTATCACTGTATTCATCGGAGCGATTTCATTAGCCATGATACAGAAATTGGAGATTGATTGTGGCTGTTTTGGCGCGGGGAAAGGATCGCAAGTCGGATGGCTGC
This sequence comes from Ignavibacteriales bacterium, assembly GCA_016214905.1. Lineage (NCBI taxonomy): Bacteria > Pseudomonadati > Ignavibacteriota > Ignavibacteria > Ignavibacteriales > Ignavibacteriales bacterium. Next base: position 166,719 of record JACRMQ010000006.1, read on the forward strand.
GCATAATTGAAGACATAGGTATGCTTATCCTTTGCGGGCATATTTATTATTTTTACCGCGATCCAAATCTGTATCCTAAGAATTAATACATCACAGTCGGGATTTAAGAGAAGGACTTCATTGCATTATCAATAAAAAAGCTTTATATTTCTCAGTAAATAATGTGATAATTTGAATTACATCGAAACTCGAACCGACATTTATTTCAAAAATTTGGAAACGCCTTCGTTAGCTCAGAGACTGTATGAATAAAATCATTACGATAACGAATCAAAAAGGGGGAGTGGGTAAAACCACAACCGCAATTAACCTTGCCGCTGGCGTTGCGGTTGCTGAATTTACCACCCTTCTCATCGATATAGATCCTCAGGCAAACTCCACAAGCGGTCTTGGTGTTGATGTCCGGTCCGAAGGCAATAATGTTTATGATGTCTTGATCAACGGTGTTGATCCTCACGATGTAATAGTAAAAACCGAAATGCCGTTTCTTTCTCTTCTGCCATCAAACATCAATCTCGTTGGCGCTGAAGTTGAACTTGTGGATATGGAAAATCGTGAGTCGATACTTAAAGTGATTGTTGATAAAGTTCGAGATGATTACGATTTTATTTTTATCGATTGTCCGCCTTCACTCGGGCTCTTAACGCTAAACGGACTTGTTGCCGCCGATTCTGTTATCATACCGGTGCAATGCGAGTATTACGCCCTTGAGGGACTGGGACAGCTTTTGAACACAATTAATATTGTACAGAGAGGATTGAATAAAAATCTGGAAATTGAAGGAGTGCTGATGACGATGTACGACAGCCGGCTTCGCCTCTCGAACCAGATTGTTGAAGAAGTGAAGAAACATTTCGGCGATAAAGTATTTGCCACAATCATTTCCAGGAATGTTCGGCTCAGTGAAGCGCCAAGTTACGGAAAGCCGATCCTCCTTTATGAAGCAATTTCATCAGGTGCGAAAAATTATATGGAACTCGCGAAGGAATTTCTCCGTCGCCAACAATCCGCTGAAGCAAAGGCAGCACTGAATCTATAACCTATGTCTAAACAGAAAGGTGGACTTGGCAGAGGATTATCGGCTTTAATAAGACCTACAGCGCAGGAGACGACTCCGACTTCGTCGGCCAAATTCGTTGAAACTGCCGCTCCGAATAAACCGTTATCCCATATCGAAGTTGCCAAAATACGACCAAATCCGTTTCAACCACGCGCCGACTTTGATCCTCAAGCACTCGATGAGTTGAAAGAATCGATCAAGCAAAAAGGTATCATTCAAGCGGTAACGGTTCGGTTGGCGAAAGACGGGATGTATGAATTGATTTCAGGTGAGCGTAGAATCCGTGCCGCCACCGACATCGGAATGAAAACCGTTCCTGCTTATATCATCGAAGTTAAACTCGATGAGGAAATGCTTGAACTCGCTCTCATCGAAAATTTACAGCGCGAGCATCTGAATTCAATCGAAATCGCGATCTCATACCAGCGCTTGATGAATGATATAGGATTGACTGCTGAAGATATCGCTAAAAAAGTCAGTAAGGATCGCACCACTGTCGTGAATTTTCTTCGTTTGCTGAAGCTTCCGAAAATAATTCAGGACGCATTAAGAAAAGATAAATTAACAATGGGGCACGCGCGCGCGCTTATCTCCTTGCCTGACGAACAGACACAGCTTCGTATCTTCGATAAGATTTTAAAGAAAGACCTGAACGTGCGGCAAGTTGAAAAGTTAGTTCGCGAAGCAGGTAAGAAAAACGGAAAGAAATCATCGCGTAACCTGAGGAGTCCCGGAACGGTAGAGGATAATTTAGCGGAACGGCTTCAACAGATACTCGGGACAAAAGTGAGAGTGAATTCTCAGGAAGCGGGACGCGGAGAAATTATAATTGAATTCTATAACAGCGACGATTTAGGAAGGTTATTCGATCTTCTATCGTCAATCGAATCATAGGAAAATATCTCATGAATAAATCTGTCATATTAACAAAAGAAGCTCCTGCCCCAATCGGGCCATACAATCAAGCGATAAAAGCAACCGGTTCATTTTTATTCACAGCGGGTCAAGTACCGATCGATCCCCACGGTGGTCAGGTTGTACAGGGCGACATTAAAACTCAAACGCGTCTCGTGATGAAAAATCTTCAGGCGATTTTGGAAAAAGCCGGATGCTCTTTTGAAAATGTCGTAAAGACAACTGTCTTTTTAAAAGATATGAATGAATTCGCGGGAATGAACGAAGTATATGCCGAATTTTTCAAAGCTGACCCGCCGGCTCGATCGACTGTGGAAGTGGCGCGGTTGCCGCGAGACGTCCGCGTTGAGATCGAAGCGATTGCTTTAGTGAATGAATAAGATGTGTAATATTGCGAAAATAAAATCAATATCATGGTGAGCTTAGTTAATCCTAAGTTTATCGAGGGATCGAACCATGACATTGTGCTAAAGATTTGTGCATCAACAACGTCGGTAAGAATATATTGTTCTATTCTCTTCGTTGCTTTATATTTTTTTATAGGTATTACAAATATCTATTCTCAGTCGGATTCTACAAAAACAACCGCAGATACTTTAACCCAATCAATCTCTCCACCTAATCCTCAATCAACATCCCAAAGTAAATCAGACGAGTTAACGGAATTCCATCCTACGAAATCACCGATGCTCGCGATGGGTCTTTCAGCAATATTCCCCGGTTCAGGCCAAATTTATACAGAAAATTATTGGAAAGTTCCAATCATCTGGGGGGTCGGTGGGTACTGGATTTATGAATGGATCCACCTCAATAATAAATACAAACAATTCCGGTCGGATTATGCCCGAACCGTGAATGAACAAGATTTACGCTTGCGCGATTGGTACCATGATGAGCGCGATAAATTTGCTTGGTTCCTTGGCGCTCTTTATATGTTGAATCTCGTTGATGCCTTTGCAGGTGCACACCTGTACGATTTTAACGTAAGTCCGGATCTCACTCTCGACGGAAGATTAGTACCGAAGGTTGCTGCCACAATCCGGTTAAAATTTTAGCGGGATGAGATTACTTCCGGACAAAGTGTGGGAGTTCGAAAGGAATTTCTAGTGAGAGTTCCACAAGCCCCGAGTATTTTCCATCCGTGTACCATGGCGATTGATAGATAATTTTTTTTATTCCATTTTTCTCTATCGTGTATACATTTCTTCGTTGCGTCTTCAGCAATTCTATCAGTTTCGAGCGTGATGGTTCAGGATGGCATTCGATAAGATTAGTTCCGATTAGCTTTGCACCGCCGTCGGACTCGAATGTTTTTATTGCTTTCTCATTCATTTCAAGAATAATTCCATTCTCATCGCAAACGGTTACCGCCCCGGGGAATTCATTGACCCAGATGTTTGGTTTCATATTAAAGCTTTCTCTAATTCTTGATAAAATAGTTTTTATGAAACATAAAACTCCCCAATAAAAGCGCTCCGCCCATCGCAACATAAATTACCGCAAGATAATGCTTCGGGAAAGAAGAATTACGTACTATTATTCCCGCGCTAACCATAAAGGCAATTAAAAAATATCCTTTCCATGCCGTGAAAGCGAAGATGCAAACGCTATCGGGCAAGGAAAATAAACGGTTGATGTTTTTTCGGGCTACTCTAATGAACATCGTGAAGAAGAATAATAGCGCAAGCGCTGCGCCTAAAAGGAGAATCAGCAAAAGTTGTTCGGTCTCATAATCGTTGAGCCATTCATAAGCCCGCTCAATCAGTATCAAGCCGGCGATACTCCATAAAGAACCGGCGATCAGGAAAAGCCAGCGGCGTGGTACTGCCGGTTTCATCATTGGTATTTAATTCCTTTCGATAACATATCAATAATTTCAGATATCCGCGCTTCACGTGAATTGTTTTTCATTATTGATGAGTAAATAATTTGGTGTTTGTTTTAATTTAATCGGAAAGTTGCCGTTATATGTGGAAGAGGATCCCTGAAGATTAGTGGGACCCTCCTCCAAATAATTCGATTAGACAATATGTTTCCTGAGTTCTCTTTTCAATTTATGTATCTGCTCGCGCACATCGCGTAATTTTTGTGAATCTTTATTTTGCATCGCAAGAGATCGGTCTTGTTTTAAAGCGCGTATCTGCATTTTGATTTTGGTTTTGTTGATGCCGACTGCAACATGGTGGGCATGATCTTCGATTCCAAGAGCATGACAAAGCGCGGGCAATAATTTCTCTTTATGCATAACGCTGTGACCTTTGGTCTCTTCATGGTCTATCCCATCGGCAATATGACGAAGCTGGACTACCGTCATTTTACTTAGTTGTTCGTACGTATAAGACATGATGCTTCTCCTTTAACATTTAACGATAATGAATTGTTCCCTGTTTCAATATCAAGAGATTACATTGTTTGGAATATATGAACAATCGTAAAATGATGCAAATGGGAAGATAGGGTGTGATTTTGTTCGAAATTGAAAGAATTTGAGATAGGATCATATCATTGGAGTTTTGATTTAATGATCGTGTTTCCGGATTACCAAGTTGATTTTTAACTTGACAATTTATAGATTAAATCGTTCCTCATAATCCATCTTGATCTTACAAAAATGCACGGAGACAAAGAAATGGGTATTGATTATAGACGTTCCGCTATTATTTTGGCAATAGTTTTTGTATTTATTCCAACACTACTGTTGGGTCAGGGACAAGATATCCGGCGAGTGCCACCTGCTCCTATCCAACTTGAACAGAATGAAAAGTACGATGGAAAGTATACTCCTTTGAAACCGATGAATCAAACATTTTCCCCCGCATATCATCGTACTTCTGCCGATGGATTTTTTATCTCACAAGTGAATGTTTCCGGTACCGGTGAAAACATTGTCGGCGATGCAGCAAATGAACCTTCTCTCGCAGTAGATCCCACCAATCCGAATAGGATGGCAATCGGTTGGCGGCAATTTAATACTGTCACCAATAACTTCCGGCAAGCAGGTTACGGTTATACAACCAATGCAGGGCATACATGGACATTCCCTGGCATTATAGAGCCGGGAGTATTTCGCTCAGACCCGGTTCTCGACGCTGATGCGAATGGTAATTTCTTTTTTAACAGTCTCACCTTGGACGACTATGGCAACTATTCCTGCGCGGTGTTTAAGTCGGTAGACGGCGGAGCAAATTGGGGATCGAAAACCGATGCCCGTGGCGGGGATAAACAATGGATGATCGCGGATAAAACTGAAAGCATCGGTAAAAATAATTTCTACTCATTTTGGACTTATGCCTATTCAAGTTGTTCACCCGGTTTCTTCACTCGTGGACTCTTAGGGGGACTCATTTACGAAAATTGCATTGAAATTCCATCCAATCCATATTGGGGAACGTTAGACGTAGACAGTAACGGAGTTTTATACGTTGGCGGATGGGGAGGTGGCGATTTTGCTGTAGCGAAGTCTACTACTGCACGTAATATGGAAACACCAACAACATGGGATACGGTGGTTACAGTGGATCTCGATGGTTACATCACTTATGGCACCGATCCTAATCCGGGTGGCTTAGCAGGTCAAACATGGTTGGCAGTGGACAAAACAGGAAACTCCACAAGCGGCAATGTCTATGTGCTCTGTTCCGTTCAACGCAAGTCAACTACTGATCCGTTAGATGTGATGTTTTCACGTAGCACCGACGGAGGTTTAAGTTGGAGCGTACCAGTACGCATTAACGACGATACAAGCTCTACCGCCTGGCAGTGGTTCGGAACAATGTCGGTTGCACCGAACGGACGGATAGATGTTGTTTGGTTAGATACACGCGATAATCCGGGCACAGTTCTTTCATCCCTATACTATTCTTGCTCTGTAGATGGTGGACTTACATGGTCACTGAATAAACGTCTATCAGAATCATTTGATCCCCATCTCGGATGGCCGCAACAGAACAAAATGGGTGATTATTTCCACATGGTATCAGATAGTACTGGTGCAAACCTTGCTTGGGCAGCCACTTTCAATGGAGAACAGGATGTCTATTTCTCTTGGATCCCGGAAGATCCGCGCATACCAAATTTGCATCAGTTCTCTGTTGATAATCATTGGAATATTATCTCTGTTCCAGTGGAGCGAACATCATATCTCAAAACAGATCTTTTCCCCACTTCAATCTCTAACGCGTTTTATTACCATGATGGCGGATATGTTCCGGAAGATACTTTAAAAAGTAACGGTGCTTATTGGCTTAAATTTGGTAGCGATGAAATAATTTCAATAACAGGAGATAGTATCCGGACTCAAGCTTTCTCAGTACAAGAAGGATGGAATATGATAGGATCGGTATCTTCCCCTATAGCGGTTTCATCTATCACATCCGATCCTTCTAATCTCACAACATCGGATTTTTGGGAATTTAACCAATCGTACTTCAGAGTGGATTCAATATTACCGGGCAAAGGATATTGGGTAAAGGTTCGAGGAACCGGCACGTTATATTTATCTTCGGTTACGACAGGTAATATTACGAGCCGGATCAAGATAGCATCAACCGATGAGATGCCGCCATCCCCGCCTGTGCTGACAGGAGAAAAAGAAATACCGGTAACTCCGTTGACATTTTCACTAAAACAAAATTATCCTAATCCATTCAACCCGAGCACAACAATCAGCTATCAATTGCCAGCTAGAAGCCATGTAACACTCAGAGTTTTTGATCTGCTTGGAAGGGAAGTCGCGATGCTGGTGAATCGTATAGAGGAATCAGGGAATAAATCGGTGGTGTTTGATGCGAGCAGATTATTAAGTGGTGTTTATTATTATCGGTTACAAGCCGGAAATTTTGTTGATACGAAAAAACTGTTATTGCTCAGGTGAGTACAATTACAAGTAGCACCTATAGAACTACGCTGGAATAAGTCATGACATATAAAAACTACGTTCAATACTTTTGTTCAAATAAAAAATAAAAGGAGAATATTTATGAATAGATTTATAAGAATATTTACTTTAGTACTTGTTCTATGTTTCCAAGTTTCGGCAGGAGAACAGATTGCGCCCGTCTCACCAAAGAAAGAAAATATACCTTCACAGGTAACAGTCGCTTGGGCGAAGCGGGCACTCCAAGGATTTGACATGAAGGTATGGATAAGTAACCAAATGGTGCTGGGTCTTCAAGCGTGGGATGGAACCACACCGGACGGATTCGGGTTGGAATATCCAACCGGCTCTGGAATTGAACACCTCTATGGTGCCGGTCCATGGATTGGTGCTATGATTGATGGTGTTGCAAGGGTAACCGAAGGTTATAATGGTTATGATGCAAGAAAGGAAATACTTCCTCAGCAAGGTGACTCTATCCTCTCAACATCCCAGAAATCGGATAAAGATTTCTACTGTTCTGCAACAGACACATTCCATACACCGGTAATATCCGGTCACATTCCAATGGGAGTGAAAGTATCTCAAAATTCTTATGCCTGGCAACCGGGAATGTATACCAATGCTTTTGTAATTCAAGAGTATAATATTCAAAACATAGGAAATAAGATTTGGCAAAATGCTGTTGCAGGTTTTATGGCAGATATGGATATTGGACCGGTTAGCGTTGGGAATTTTTCTTCAAATAATTATGCTGCATTCGATGCAGCAACAAAGACAGCATACATGCACAATGCTATCGATCGGGGCTCTACACCACTCGGTGTTACTTTCCTGGGTACATCAATACCGCTTGATTCAGTACGTTTGGTCTTTAGGTGGTGGGACTTTACAACACATCAGGGACCGGGCACAAATGATTCAGCCCTCCACGCATGGATTTCCTGCGAAGGTGGAGTTCCATGCTTAGATTCCAATCAATCACCGTCAGTGCCGAGCGACGGGCGCGTTTACCTTGGGATAAGCGGAGTGACAATGCAACCTGGTGATTCAATAAAATTGTATTATGCAATCGTCTCAGGGAATACGATCCAGGAGATGTTGGACAACGCTAATCGTGCTCAGGATGTCTATAATTCAACTTTCGTTACGGGAGTAAATGATTACACTGAGAATATGCCGCAAGGGTTTCTATTGCATCAGAATTATCCTAATCCATTCAACCCGAGCACAACGATAAGCTACCAACTGCCAGCCCGAAGTCATGTAACACTCAGAGTTTTTGATCTGCTTGGGAGAGAAGTTGCGATGCTGGTGAATCGTATCGAAGAATCAGGAAATAAATCGGTGACGTTTGATGCGAGCAGGTTATTAAGTGGTGTTTATTACTACCGTCTACAAGCCCGCCCAACAGATGGCGGGGAAGCCCGCCAAAAAGATGGCGGGCAAGCAGGCAACTTCACATCCGTGAAAAAATTATTGCTGCTTAAGTAAACGCAAAGTAAATAGAAAACATTTTGTTTAAAAGTGCAGTCTACAAGCGGACTGCAGATTATTAATGACTGGAGAGATTGATAACCGAATAGGATAGAGTCAAGAGTTCGAAACTATGGATATTAAGATATTTTGATCTAATGATAATCAAATTATTTATTGATGAACAAAGACAAAATAGCATACAACACAAAATCTATCAATCATCAAGGAGATATGCCTATGAAGCAATTAACAGTTGTTTTAGTTGTAGTATTTCTTTTTTTTCTCGATTTCAATATCGGAAATAGTCAGGGCACAATTGCGTTTGTGGACAGTTTCAATCAAGGGAATTCAAATGAATGGACTTGGCAAACAGGTTCATGGACTTTTGCAGATGGGATCCTTTCAACTGGGACAGTTGCAGGCCACCATTTTCTCATCGAGCCTCAGTATATTTTTAGTAATTTTACATTCCAAGTAGATGTGATGAAGATCGACGACGGCGACGCAGAACATCCAGGTTTGGTGTTTCGTTGGATGAACGATACGATGAACTACGTTTTCCGCATCAACGGAGTCGGTTCGCAGTCTTGGATCCAGTTGGCCCGTGATATGGATAACCGCGATCATAATTCACAAATTATCAGCACAGTTCCGTGGTTTACCAACGAGAACAATAATCGAATGTATAAAGGAGTTTGGTACACGATGAAGGTACGCACGGATAGCACACAAATCAAGTGCAAGGTCTGGCGGACTTCGGATCTGGAACCATCAACCTGGAATCTTGATGTGACCGACAGTCAATATGCACTGGGTAAAATTGGTTTGGAGTATTACACGGGTTCTCACCAATATGATAACGTTGTTGTAATCGGAGAAGGTAATCTGGTAAATGATGTGTCTGAGGAGATTCACCCAAGCCCTGTGACCTTTGCTCTTGCACAAAATTATCCTAATCCATTCAACCCGAGCACAACAATCAGCTATCAATTGCCGACGCGAAGCCACGTAACGCTCAGGGTCTTTGATCTGCTTGGAAGGGAAGTTGCGATGCTGGTGAATCGTATCGAGGAATCAGGAGATAGGTCGGTGACGTTTGATGCGAGCAGATTATTAAGTGGTGTTTATTACTACCGTCTACAAGCCCGCCCAACAGATGGCGGGCAGGCAGGCAACTTCACATCTGTGAAAAAATTATTGCTGCTTAAGTAAACGCAAAGTAAATAAAAAACATTTTGTTTAGAAGTGCAGTTCATAACGACTGCACTTTATTTATTCTAGAGTCCTTTCTGAGGAAAGCCTGCCTGCCGCAGGCAGGGACTCTACATTGATAACAATGAGTAGAGTCCGTTCCTTCGAACGGACTACACGGATAACAAAGCGTAGAGTCCGTTCTCCCAAAGGTATTCCTACTGAACTTAGAACGGACTTCTAGCTTAACAATTCGAAATATCAAACCGCCACTCCGTTTGGTACTGCGACAACTCCGTTCGACATTGCGACGATTCCGTTCGACATTGCTGCAACTCCGTTCGGTATTGCGATAACTCCGTTAGACATTGGGGCGATCCCTTTAGACATTGCGATAACTTCGTTAGACATTGGGACGATTCCTTTAGACATTGTGGTAACTCCGTTAGACATTGGGACGATTCCTTTAGACATTGCGATAACTTCGTTAGACATTGGGACGATCCCTTTAGACATTGCGGTAACTCCGTTAGACATTGGGGCGATCCCTTTAGACATTGCGGTAACTCCGTTAGACATTGGGACGATTCCTTTAGACATTACGGCAACTCCGTTAGACATTGGGGCAATCCCTTTAGACATTACGGCAACTGCTAACAGGATTGCGACGATCCGACATAGGATTATGCCCAAATTGACTTGTTTTTGAGGGTGGCAATGTGGATATGGATGTTTTGATAGTGAATAGGAGGTTGTGCGGATTAAAATAATTTGAATAAGAAATGTATAAAAACACATCATTAATATACACATCTTTGATTGTTTTTTTGTTAGAATTTAACGATATTTTCTAACAGAGGAATGCATGCCAACAACTAAAGATATATTGCTTCAGATTCTCGAAGAATCATCAATTCAACATACATCGTTTGGGAAAACACAGCTTGTAAAATTACTCTACCTCACCGAAGTCGAATATTACAGAAATTACAACGAACGTTTGACCGATCTCGAGTGGCTTTTTTATCATTATGGTCCGTACGCTCTTGCAATAGATGACATTCTAAATGAAAGAGATTTTGTTCAGACAAAGGCGAAAATTAAGAATGAAAAGAACTTAATTCTAATTAAAGTTGCTGAAGGGTTAAGTCGGTATAAATCTGAAGTTGACACCAAAGTTAGTTTGATTATTAAAAAGATCGTTGGGCAGTGGAAAGATAGACTTCTTGAGGATCTGCTGGACTATGTATATTTTGAAACAGAACCGATGGAAGCGGTAGATAAGCGGGGGGATGTATTAGATTTCACAACAATAAAAAAGGAAACTAATAAGGTTGTAATTCCACTAAAAGCTTCGAAAGAAACTGAACAAAGAGTTGCGGAGTTGAGGAAGCGAATTGCCCCGACACTCAAAAGACTTAGTGAACAAAGGGTAACAGAAAAACACGAGGGTAAGGAATACCAGAAAGCTATTGAAGCATGGGATGAAGAGGAACAGGTTGATGCGGAATCGTTACGACATCTAAAGATAATAATCAAACCATAAAACAACTCTGACACGCAAAGGGATTGACATATCGGGACTTGTGGAAACTTGCTTTGAAGCTGGACCAACCGCAGGGTTCTCTGTTGGTCAAATTGTGGAAATACCATCATTATATCCAAATAAAGATAAGCTGATTCTTGATGTTAATGTATTAGAAGATCCAAGCGAAGTTGAACTGCCAGCTATGATTAGCCAACTTGATAAACGGCAATTCAAGTTCCCGGTGAAAAGCATCGGTTTGAAAGCAGACGAACATTTGTTTGCAATCAAAGGTAAAATGCGTCCTGCAATTGTTATTGCGGAAGGACCAACCCGTTGGGCAACTAATACATCCGAGCAATTAATCATATGTGTACCGCTTTACACAGTTGATAAACCTAAAATTCATAGAGAGTTTGTTATAAATGTTCAAGCTTTTCAATATCCGAGTAAATTTTATATTCCCCCATTCCCGATGTTTCATATAGAGGAAAGCATTGCACGTTTTGAGTTGATTCAAATAGCACATGCATTTGCAGTAAAAATATTTCCAGCCAAAACAAACCCGGCAATGCTGTCTGATGAATTCTTCAGTCTTTTTAGGATTTGGCTCGTGTCATATCTTGGTGGAACAATTGATGAAGAAGAAATTGAAATTTTAAAGTTATATGGAAATGATATTTTGAATGAAGCTAAAAGACAAGGAGTAGCTATTTAAAATTTATGCCCTCACTAAACTGGATTGGTAAAAAAGTCGTAGAGAATCATCACCGGCACGTGTCGTTTCATTTGCTTAAAGATGTTCCTGAATTATCTGTCGGTGATTCGGGAAGCGGCAACCTGATTGTTGAAGGTGATAATTTACTCGCCTTGAAAATGCTGAATATTTTATGCAAACTTATACTTAATTAAGTTCGCTCAATCATCATGGATATACAAGTACAAATAGAATTTGCAAGAAAGAATCTTCTTGACCTTACGATGAGGAATCGCCTTCTCAATTTCAGGCCCACAAAGGCGAGGTCCATTAGGGCTATAAACGAAATTCCCCGTGAAGTTTATGACCTTCTCGTACTTCAAGAAAGGATGATGGAATTCCAACCACAGAAACAACGCGACAACATTTCTGAGAATGGTTCAAGCGAATCGTTGTTTGGTGAAAAGGAAAAAAATGGATCATCGGATGAGGGGCTTACCGAGCTCTGGCATTTACCAATTACCACGACTGAAGTAGCAGACCGCCATCTTGATCGTTATCTACAAACCGATTTGGACTCCGAGGGATTGCAAAAAAGATTATTCTACATCAGCCAACAGGCACGATCTGTTTTTGAGGAACAAGGGTATACCGTATTGTTCTTGGCTCTTGGTTTCTTAGAATGGAAAGAGTCTCCTGATGCAATTGAAATGAGAAGAGCTCCCCTCATACTTGTTCCAGTCGAACTTGAAAGAACGGATGTTAGGAAATCTTACCGACTGAAATGGAATGAGGAAGATATTTATTCAAACATTTCGTTGAGTGCAAAGCTTGTAGAACAAGGAATTATTTTACCATTCTTTGAAATGCCTGAAGGAAAGACCGATATAGATCAATACTTTGTAGCAGTCTCCAATGCTATTTCAACTATGGCCGACTGGAAAGTGGTGAATGAGATTTGTCTTGATTTCTTTAGTTTCACAAAATTTGTGATGTATAAGGATCTAGATTCGAAGTCTTGGCCTACAGAAGAATCACTTACTCAGCATCCTCTCATCAAGGCGATTCTTTCTCCTTCAGGAGATGTGACCCATAGGGTCGGGTTCAATGTGGAAGAGGTAGATCAGAAAATACAATGGAAAACCACTTACCATATTCTCGATGCTGATCCCTATCAAATTGCTGTTATTGAAGACGTTAAAGCCGGTCATAATCTTGTTGTTGAAGGACCCCCTGGAACTGGCAAATCCCAAACAATTGCAAACGCCATTGCTGAGCTACTTGCAAATGGCAAGACTGTCTTGTTTGTCAGTGAGAAAATGGCCGCGCTTGAAGTTGTGAAGAGCCGATTAGATCATGCCGGATTGGGGGAATTTTGTCTGGAGCTACATAGCCGTAAGGCCAATAAGAGGGAGGTGCTTAAAGAACTAGAAAGAACTCTCCAAGTTGGTACGACTCATACCGGCGATCAAGGAATGGACTTTCAATTACATGAAGATCTCAAGAACAAGTTGAATGGATATGCTCATGCTCTAGGGGAGCCGATCGGCAATATCCAACTCTCGCCATTCGCTCTATACCAAATGAAGGAGAAGAGCCTAAGACATTTCAAGCATTCAGGGATGACAATACCTAGAGCCAAGATTTCTTCGCCAGAGAAATGTACCATTGAGGAATGGTCATTAGCCCAAACTCGTTTGAACGACTTAGCATCTTCTTACTCTCTTGTTAAGCCAGTCTCAAAAAATGTATGGCGAGGGTGTAACCCTCCGATTATCCTGCCATCTGATGAATATGAAATTGGTAATCTGATTGAGAAATGTATTGTAGGATTAAATAAACTTGCCTCTGTTGCGCAAGAGTTTTCAGAAAAGAGCGGTATCAGAAGACCTGGTTGCCTTGGTGATATCCAAGATGTTGTTTCAAATTCCATCATAGTAGCTTCTGCACCGAAAATAGAACGCATAATTCTTGAAAACCGTGAGTGGGATTCATTAAAAGAGCAAGCACAGTCAATTATCAACGATCTACAGGAATTCCAGAAACAATGGGCTATAGCACTATCCTGTTTCAAGGAAAATTCGTTAGATCATGATCTTCAATCGTTGCTACATGATTATAAGATTGAATCAAAGCACATATTCAGATTTATCAATAAAAAGTATTGGTACTTAAAACGTGAAATTGCGGGATTATGCGAATGTCGACCTTTCAAAAAACGGCAACAGATAATCGAGCATCTCGAGCAACTGATTATAGTACAACACCTCCAGACTCGAGTTGCCTCTCATGAAATAACAGCACGTAAGCTATTTGGTTCTCTATGGAAAGGTAGACAAACAAATACTGAAACTCTATCTACATTCGCAGATTGGATCGTCGGTTTCCGTGCATCCTTAAATGCAGGGACAGCAACAACTAATGCTCTGTCCATTATTGAAAAAGGAGTTAACAGGCTTGAGATAGAAAAAGTATACAAACTTCTTTTGGATTCAGTTATTGATCTGGAAGTTCAATTAGACAACCTAAAGACACGCATCGGATTGAATTATTTGTTGGCATTTTCAAATGAGCGAGACAATATACAGTTCGGAATACTCAAATCCCGTCTAACAGAATTGTCAAGGAACACGCATACACTACACACATGGTCTCAGTTCATGCGTTATAGGAATGCGTGCATTGAAACAGTTGCAGCCTCTGCTGTGCCACTTGTGGATTCAGATTCGATTATGCCTGATAGTTTGGTTTCTTGTTTTGAAGGAAATTTTGCTGATGATCTTCTACGATTTGCTTTTGATCAAAAATCTGATCTTGCTGATTTCATTGGAAAATTACATGAGCAAAACATCAAGCGCTTTTCGGAAGTTGACCAATTGCTTATAACTACGAATCGAAAGCGTCTCGTTAGCAAGCTTCAGAAGAATAAACCAATTGTATATGGTGGTGCCAGAGGTTCAGAGGTTGGAGTGCTTCTTGGAGAGTTTAGTCGAAAGCGTAGCCATATGCCAATCCGCAAGCTTATGATTAGGAGTGGAACTCTAATTCAAAAACTGAAACCTTGTTTTATGATGAGTCCACTTTCTATTGCTCAATTTCTTGATCCGCGAACAGTACAGTTTGATGTTATTATTTTTGATGAAGCAAGCCAGGTAAAACCAGAGGATGCGCTCGGCGCCTTGCTTCGTGGGGGACAGCTTATTGTCATGGGAGATACAAGGCAACTTCCACCTACGAACTTCTTCAGCCACCTAATCGGTGAGGGTACAGAGGAAGAAGAGACCGAAGAAGCAACGGTAGCAGATGTAGAGAGTATCCTTCATCAATGTAAAAGAGCTTTCCCAATGAAGTCCTTGAATTGGCACTATCGTAGCCGGCATGAATCACTAATTGCTGTCTCCAACCGAGAATTCTACGATAATTCTCTCCTTATATTTCCTTCGTCGATTGGTAAGGATGATGATCTTGGGTTACATTTTGTGCATTTACCAAATGGAGTCTATGATCGCGGAAAGAGTGGTGTCAACCGAATTGAGGCAAGGTCTGTAGCTGAGGCGGCTGTCCACCACTTCAAAAAACATCCAACAAAGAGTTTGGGAATCGGCACCTTTAATATTAAACAACAGCAAGCCATACAGGAAGAAGTAGAATTGCAACTTCGTCATAATCCTGAGATGGAAGAGTATTTTAGAAGTGGACGAGATGAACATTTCTTTGTGAAAAATCTTGAAACGATTCAAGGCGATGAGCGGGATGTTATTTTTATAAGTGTAGGTTTCGGTTTTGATGAAGTGCGAAAGTTATCACAAAACTTTGGACCATTGAATCATGATGGTGGCCACCGCAGGCTAAATGTTCTTACAACACGTGCACGAGAGAAGTGTGTGGTTTTTTCCAATTTCAAGGCGTCAGATCTAAA
Organism: Ignavibacteriales bacterium; assembly: GCA_016214905.1. Classification (NCBI taxonomy): domain Bacteria; kingdom Pseudomonadati; phylum Ignavibacteriota; class Ignavibacteria; order Ignavibacteriales; species Ignavibacteriales bacterium. The sequence continues at coordinate 182,381 of JACRMQ010000006.1, forward strand.
CATTGAGGTAGATACACCGTTTGGTGTCAGAGCACTGAAATCATTCTTAGCATTTGCTGAGAATCGCAAAATAATTGGCACTCAGGGACCATCTGCGGACACCGATTCACCTTTCGAGGACTCTGTGTTTGAATTCCTCACAAGTAAAGGATACATTGTTAGCAAGCAGGTAGGCTGTGCATCGTTCAGAATTGATCTAGCCGTTGTTGACAGGAAGAATCTAGGACGGTACATACTCGGTATTGAGTGCGACGGCGCCAAATATCACTCCTCGACAGTTGCTCGGGATCGTGATAGATTAAGGCAACAAGTGCTTGAGGGCCTCGGTTGGAAAATCCATCGAATTTGGTCAACGGATTGGTATCGCAACCGAATTGAGGTTCAAGATCGTCTGATAGCCGTTGTCAGGGAAGCTGCTAATGAACTGGATAGTTCAGGAGTGATTAAGAAAGGACAGACAAGCAATTCAGAGATCGAACCAATTGTGGTAATATCGCCAAATAGCACATATCGAAATTTTTCAATTCCTAATATTGAAGAACTTGCGACTCCTTATCAGGTTTGCCAGTCGTTAGGGATTCAGATAGGTGGGGATCTGCACAAACAATCAGCTAGATACTTGGCAAATGCAGTTGTTAATGTTGTAATAGTTGAAGCACCGGTACATTTTGATGAGGTAGTTCGCCGTATTCGAATGCTGTGGGGTTTAGGCCGGGCTGGTCAACGTATCAATTCCATTGTCAAAGATGCTACGAAGCACGCTGTAAATGCTGGTTTGATAAAATTGAAGAACGGGTTCTTATGGTCATCTAAAGAACAAAATCCTGTTTTAGTACGAAGGAGGATCGATGATCCTTTGCCTCGTATTGAGTTAATATGTAATGAAGAAATAGCAGAAGCAATCAGGGTAGTGTTACGCCATCAATTTTCCACAAACAGCGGTGAGGTTGTCACACAAGTCGCTCACTTGTTCGGAATTCAATCAATTCATGATAAGACAGCGGAACGAATAGAATACATATTGAAAGATCTCATGATGAATAATGAAGTGGAATATGTTTCCGACGGAATCGTTCGACTAGCAGTGGGAAAATAAGTTAATTGGAATATCTTTTGTGAACAATTAAAGATATGTCACTTCTTTTTACCTATGATGAAGGATACACGATATACATCAGAGTTCAATCCAATCTTACGATCTAATCTGCTTCCACCAATTGTTCACCACATCAGGAACGCTGGTGTCGGCTTCTTTCTTTAACCATTTATTGAAGAACTTTATATCACCGCTTGCAGGTGCCGGGGAGGGCATATCAATTTGTACACGCGCTGGTATTGCAACCGCGTCGCCAATAATAAATGCTTCACCCTGTCCTAAGGTTGGCAGTACATCTATTAAACTTGCCAGCGCGTCGGGAACAAGCTTGCGGACGTAATTCTGATCGTTCGGATTCAACAAACGCAACGCTATGAAATTATTGCACTGTGCCGTTATTGTTTCGGAAATTTCGGAAGGTCTCTGACTTACAATCATGCAACTGACGCCGTATTTTCTTCCTTCCTTCGAGATGCGCTCAACCGTTTTACGCGCGGCAACACTGCGCCCCTGCGAAGATAAATATGTATGCGCTTCTTCGAACACAATCAGCACAGGGAAGTTTTGTCGGTTTTGATTCCACAAATTGAAATCGAAAATAATCCTGCCTAATAACGATACGAGAACATTGATGACATCGAAAGGCACTCGGCTTAAATCTAAAACTGTAACCTGTTTGTTGTTCACAATTCCGAATAGCTGTGTGAGCAACTCTGAAAAAGTTTCAGACGATCTGTATTTTTTAGGTTTGAATAAGAATTCGTAACGCTTATCCTGAATTTTACTTTCAAGACGGACGAGGAAACGGGTGAACTGACCGTAGAAAGGACCTTCTTTGCCGCCTAAAGTTCTTTCGGTATCCAGCGAGCGCATTCTCGCCGAAACTTCGAGGAAATCGAAATATACAGGCGTATCTATTGTTAAAAATTCTTTCAGGTTGAGATTCTTACCGCGCTTCGAATCGAGTACGGCATCTTTCATAATCATCATCTGATTGTGCGAATGAGGATCGTCTTCATCGATGAATGTTTCGCACAGTTCATCGAAATTCATCAGCCAGTATGGAAGCTCAAGCTCGGTTATCTTGATGATGTTGCCCTGATCTTTGAAGGCAGGTTCATACTCGCCGTGAAGATCGAGAAGAATGACGTGCGCATTTTCGAACTTATGGATTTTCTGGATGATGGAGGCGGTTGTGCACGATTTACCGGAGCCGGTGGAGCCGAAGAGAGCTATATGTTTAGCGAAAAATTTATTCGGTTCGAGAAAAAATCTTTCTTCGTCCATGATCGAAAGAGAACCAACCGAGAAGTTGCTATGCCGATAGGTGGCAAAAATGCTTTTTAAATCTTCAGAAGCGGCAAGATAAACAGGAGAGCCGAGAACGGGGAATGACGAAACTCCGCGTGTGAATCTGCCGTCGGTTAGAGTGCCGATTAACTGGATTTCTATAATTTTCTTTGCCGGCTTGAGTGACAGCTTGTCGTCTGCCGCCGATAGATCGTGGTAACGTGTCGACGATATTGTACCGATAATAGATCGATCGCCGCTCGGGATCATGACGTATGAACCCAGTTTGCCTATTACATCGCTTGGTGAAGCTGCAGAAGCTACATCATCTGCGAATACGGCGGTTATGTTTCCGCTCGTAACAGTTGCAACATTTGCGATTCGTTTTAGTTGTGTGCTCATAATGGCTCCTTCCCGTAAATGTTAATTGCGCCTGATTGTAACAAGAGTTTTATCATCAGTATGTGTGCCTAAACTATTAAATAATTGAACATCTTCAAGTATTTTCAATGTAATTTCTTTCGGGGTAAGAGAACGTGATGCAATCAACAACCTGATCAAGCGTTCTTCGCCGTAAAAATCGCCTTGTTCGTTAGTGGCTTCAACAATTCCATCCGTGTAAAGGAGAAGGATGTCGCCGTGATCCATGTGAAAATTCTCTGTCCGGAAATTTTCATTCGGGAAAGGTCCAAGCATCTGACCTGTTGTTTCAATATATTCCGTTGTTTCAGAATTATTCCGTAGCAGGATGGGATTATTATGGCCGCAGTTCGCGTATATTATCAGTCCGTTTTTATCGTCGGTTAATTCAGTGTAAACGAGTGATACGAAATGTTCTTCTGAAAAGGTTTTATTCAGAAGTTTATTGATTCGCTGCAGAAGGGATGAGATTTTAGTTTGATAATCGAAGCCCATTCTGAGAGCGCCCGAGGTGTAGAGCGCCTGCGCCGCGGCTGAAAATCCTTTGCTTGCGGCATCGCCTACAACAACAGCGATTCGTTCATCATCTGTTTCCGATTGAAGATAATCGAAGAAGTCGCCGCCCACAATCCGATCGGGAATTGACACTCCATATACATCGAATGAATGGAATTTCATTTCGTGCTGAGGCAATATGCTTTTTTGAATTTCACTCGCTTTATCGAGATCGCGTTCCAGCACTTTAGCATCTCGTTCAATTTTTTTGGTGCGAAGTACGGTGCTCAAAGCCGCGCTTATGATATTCAGAGTGTTGGTTAAACTTTCATCCAAATCATCGGCGTTGAATGCCATTACATAACGGTAGAGTGTATTTCCGCGCCATTGAATTTTTTCACCGATACCTGTTGCCGAATATTTCAATATCCCGCGTTGTTTCAGGTACCAATCTTGCTCGCTTCCTAAAACTGTTCGAAGTTTCGGTAATTCGAGGAAGATAGGATACTCTTTCAGTTTAATCCTATATCGTTCTTTTATCAGCTCAATATCGCCTTCCTGATAGAATAATTCATAGCTCGCGCTTTTGGCGTCAAACTTCCAGATGCGTCCGCCTTTTAAATTTATTTCTTCGTTCTGAACGATTTCATGGATTACATGTTGAAGCAATTCTTCCTCGGTGGTGAATGGGCGGGAAGCGATTTTTTCAATTGTTCTGTATAATTTTCTCAGTTGCATCGATTCATATTCTTATTTAAAAACAAATCAAATTTACCTTGAAAATAGGAGAAAAGCAACAAAGTCATTCGTGATATTTCATCTCACCCGCATAAACTTTGAAAGGAAGATGATCTTCTTTCCGCGGAATGGCGCAAGAGTAACGCGCGCTGTAAGCGCAGTATGGATTATATGCGCTGTTGAAGTCTAAAGTGTAAAGATGATTGGGGTCGGTTTTTTCTTCTCCAACATCAATATACCTGCCAACCTGATATGTTTCTTTTCCGGTTGTTTCATCTGTAAACCAAACCGAGAGGTAGTTTTTATATATCTTATATCTTGCTGTGTCTTTGGAAGTGAATTTATAAACGTTAATTCGATACTCTTTACCTGAATATAAAAACTTGAAGTAGCCGTATTTAGCATACTCACGCTCATCTCCTTTTGTTCCTAGAACGGTTACAACCTCGGTTAACGGATATCGGTTTAACTTAGAGGAAAAGTAGCACTTCAGATTTGGTGGAAACCATTTGATTCCGGTAAAATGGATTGAAGAATCCTGGTTGAAAGGGGATGATGGTTCGCTTCTGAATGCGGAATCGACTTCGGCTCTGTGATGAATAATCTCCTGAACAATTCGCGAACTGTCTTCGGTGCTAAAATTATGACTTGAATTTGAATTTTTGCCGCATCCCGACAATATTCCCCAAACAACTATGAGAATAAAAAAAATATTTTTCATTTGTTCTTTCTCCCCTTGATCATAACTTGATTCCAGGTTTTACCTTCATCTATAGTCGATAATAATGTGCCGTGATATCCAATTGCGAACGCGTTATTGGTTTTTGTCAGAACAATGTCGGTCAACGGGATTTCTGTTGTGCTATTTTGCTTTTCCCATATCTTGCCGCCATTGGTGGTGTGAAGTACCAGACCATCTGATCCAACAATCCAACCGATATGGTTATTCGCAAATCGAACCTTATAGTTGAACTTATCTGTTTTAAAAACCAGCATTTTTTCCTCTTCATTTTGCTTGGACCAAGTTGCACCGCCATCAGTTGTATTTAAAATCGCGCCGTATCCACCACAAATCCACGCATTCAAGGAATCCGTCATATATACAGATTTGAAAAAATTATTTAATTTATTCTGAGCGTTTTTCCATGTAATGCCGCCATCGGTAGTGTAAATAATTGTCCCCTTCGCTCCAACAGCGATGCCATCGGAACTGTTTGTGAACCAAATTGAAGTTAGTTCATTCAAAGTATTGCTGTATTGTTTATTCCATGTGGTACCGCCATCGGTCGTGTGCAGTACATACCCTCTGGAGCCGGTTATCCATCCGAGCATCGGATTGATGAAATGAATTGAATTCAGGTCGCGTGTGAATTTACCACTTGTCTTATTCCATGTTGCACCGGAATTTGTACTCTTTAATATTGTTCCTTCTTTACCCACCACCCATCCGGTTTTTGAATCGCTGAAAGCGATACCGGAAAATGGTTCTTTTATCTTACATACATTCCGTTCGATTTTCCATGTATCTCCCGCATCAATTGTTTTGGCAATGGTACCGTTATCACCGATCGCGATAAGAGTTTTATCGTCGAGCGCCACTAAACCGTAATAAGATATTTGATCAGGGGTCGATTGTTGGAATAGCAGCGGAATTAATATTAAAATCAGGTTAAACATGAATGTTATCCTTCAATTTAAAAAAATAATATTGAGTGAGAGTTTTCTTCGGAGTTGAGTTAGGTACTGTATCTCCATTTTGAATTTATTTCACACCCATCTCTTTCAGCAGATGCTCAGCACCGGCGAATTTATCCGTTATCCAGAGAACATATCTGATGTCGACCGCAATCGATCGACTGTAGTCTTCACTCCAGGCATAATCGTTGATTGTTGCTTCAAATGCACGGTCGAAATTCACGCCGACTATTTCACCTTTGGCATTCAACAGCGGACTTCCCGAGTTTCCGCCGGTTGTGTCAAGGTTGTATAGCAATGCAACAGGCACATCTTTCTTTTTCTTGTGTATATAGCGACCGAAATTTTTTGCTTTGTACATTTCAATCAATTTATCAGGAGTGTTGTATGGATCTGCACCGGTTGTTTTTTCGATTATACCTTTCACGGTTGTGATTGGAGATGAATAAAGCGCATCTGCCGGCGAATATCCCTCAATTTTTCCGAATGTCAAACGCAAAGTGCTATTGGCATCAGGGATAAAGTTTTTCTTTTGGAATATTTCTTTTACTTCAACAAACAGAGCGGAATATTTTGAAAGTGCGCCTTCACGTCGTTGCCTGATTTCGCGTAATTGCTTTACCGCGGGATATAAAGATTTTGCCAGTTCAAGAAAAGGATCACGGAGTTGTTCTACTTCTTCAGGCGTATTCGTAAACGCATTAAGAATGAAATTCTCATTTTTTAATTTTGTTGAAGTATAAATATCGCTGATATATTTATCTATTGCAGTTTCCATGTCGGTTGAATCGATCAAACTATCAATTGCCGGTATCCTTATATTATTCGGTAATCGTGCTGCCCGCATGAGCATTTCTTTGAAAAATATTTTATCCACCGGCTCATGATAATTCTTCAAAGATGAAATAATCGATTCTTTAGTTCGGGCAAAATTTCTATCCATGTATGCAGATTCTCTTTCGAGGTCCGGTTTCTTTAATTCCCTAACAGCTTCATAAATTGAAAATGCGGAAGAAAGCAACGAAGAGCTTTGCCTCAGATAATCAAAAGTCATTTCATACTTTGATTGCTCACGCATCTCATTATAAAGCAAAGCAATTTCCTGAAGCACGTTACCATATTGCTTCTTCAGTTTTGGATCTGAATCGATAAATTGTTGAAGGGCTCTTTCCTCATTTGCTTTATTCGCAACAATCGAAAGCCGTTTCATTCCCTGAAGCTTGCCGCGGTAGTTTTTCATCGTGTTCGCTAAGCTTTTAATCCTTGAATCGAGTTTAAGCGAAACTGTGCGATCATTTTTGCCGGCATTTTCAAGAGTTTCTATTTGCCATTCATAAAGATCGGCAACGTACGGCATCCGAATATCTTCCTCATATCCTAAATAATAAGATGTCCGATGTCGGAAAGTTCTTCCCGGATATCCGAGAATGAAAACGGGATCGTTCTCATCAACTCCGTTCGGATTGATTTTTAGAAATTTTTTCGGTTTATATGGAATGTTATCCGAAGAATAACCGGAGGGAGAACCATCAGGCGCAACGTAAGCACGGATAAATGAAAAATCTCCGGTATGACGGGGCCAAACCCAGTTATCGTTCTCGCCGCCGAATTCACCGATTGAACGTGGAGGAACATATACTAATCTGACATCTTTTAAAAAAGTGTAAATAAAAAGTATGTATGATTTACCGGTAAACATTTCTGAAACTTCGGCCCGTTTGCCCGGATTTTGTTTTTCTATTTCAGTAACGATTTCTTTAATTTTCTTGTCGATTGTTTTAGTACGCGCAGTCAAATCCATCGTATCTGTTAATGTACTTAGAATTTCTTTTGAAACATCTTTATAAGAATCGACTATCCGTACTGTTAAACCTTTAGCCGATATTTCTTCGGTCCGGGTTTGTGCCAGAAAACCGTTTGTAACATAATCGTTCTCTGTTGTGCTGGCAGCCTGGACGGCGCCGAATGCGCAATGGTGATTCGTTAGTATCAATCCATCGTTCGATATGAACGAACCTGTGCAACCTCCGATATTGACTATCGCATCTATCAATCCTATTCCCCCCGGATTGTAAATATCTTTTGGTGAAACTTTTAATCCTTTCGATTTGAGATTCAATCTGTGAATCTCGCTTAGAGGATACATTCCCTCGTCGGCTATTAAGAGGTTAAATGTGGATGAGAGGATGAAAAGTAATCCAATGTAGAGTATGGAATATGGGAGTAGTGGGATGATGGATCGATGAATTTTCATAGCAATTCCGACTAATTGAAAATGATGGTTAAAATTGTTCTAATCTTCTTACCTTTAAAGGTTTTCCAAATCTATTCTATTAATATAATAAATTATTTTCGCATCTTCATTGATAATAATGGATTCAACGCTGAATAATGGAGGATGATTTTAAATATCAACTTGGATAAGATGAAATATGAATGAATTGTAATTTAGATAAAAGATTGTTAATTTGTGACACGATAGTAATCAAATTTTAGTTCGTAACTGTTGACGGGGAAACTATGATCAACATATTCCATTACTTAAACAACACGATAAAAAAAATATCGATTAAAGAATTCAACCAGTATCTTCAACAACCGGAGGGATCTGTTTGGGTTGATATGGAAGATCCGCAGGAAGCTGAAGAGGAAACGCTGTTAATATCGCTTCTCGATTATCATCCGCTTGCCATTGAAGATTGTCAGAATGGGAAGGAAGATGAGGGACATCTTCCGAAAGTTGAAGATTTCGATGATTATCTTTTTATTATTTTCAATCCTGTCGAGTCTGTGCTGGTTGAAGATGATGGCAGAAAGCGTATGGAAATCAAAACCTCTCAGGTCAGCGCATTTCTCTCCAAGAAATTATTGGTAACGCATCATTATAAACCTCAACGTTCCATAAATTATGCAATGCAAATGGTATCGAAGAATCCCATGACTTTGGGGAAAGGTCCTGATTTTCTTTTCCATTTAATAATAGATGAGATCGTGGATAGTTATACGCCGATTCTTGATACACTTGATACAACAATCGATACAATGGAAGACGAGGTGTTTCATGCACCAACGCAACAATCGATGGTTGAAATTCTCAACATGAAAAAAAATATAATGACCGTACGGCGGGTTGCGGTTTATCAGCGTGAAATGTTGAATCGATTATCGCGCGGCGAATTTTCATTGATAACTGAGGAGGAAACAATTTATTATCGTAACGTCTACGATCATTTGGTTCGCATGAGCGATCTCGCAGATTCGTACCGGGATATGGTAGCGGGATTACTCGATGCTTATCTTTCTGTAACTTCCAATCGACTAAATCAAGTGATGAAGGTTTTAACCATCATCTCTACAATATTTCTACCGTTAAGTTTTATTACCGGTTTTTTCGGAATGAATTTCCGCGTCATCCCTTTAGCTGAAATGGAATGGGGGATAGGGATTGCCACATTGTTTATGGCTGCTGTGGCCGGATTTATGCTGTGGGTGTTTAAGAAGAATAAGTGGCTGTAAAAATGAGTTGTGAATTGTGAGTTGTGAGTTCAGAGATAATTAATCATTTGATGTAAAACTTATTTTACCCAGAGAATTGTAATTCCTTCATTGGAAGATTCTAAATCTATATCTGAAAATTGACCAACCTCTTTACGCAGTTCTTGAGTTTGCTCATCAAAAACTGAATAATCCTCCCCATAAATAATTCCTCGTAATCGCCGACGATTGCTGTAAGCCCAATTGCGAACAGTCTGTTTGGTCTTTCCGTTTTGTCCATGGATAATCTTAATAACATGAAGAGTAGAAGATTTGCGGACTTGCGATAGCGTTTCTTCAAGTTGGTGCTCAACCTGTTCAGGTTTTCGTGAAGGATGAGCGACATCGATTGTTAAAATCACGTTCATTTGCCGTGTGATATCATTATTAATCTAATAAGGTATTTTGCTGAAAACGGATTAATTTGGATGAAATATACTCCATTAGTCATGATAAATCAAATGTTCCGATTATCGAATATTTTTAATAAGCGACTAAATTTCATAATTATGGAAAATAACTTTAATTTTCTTCCAACTTTTGTTTGTTTAATCAGTCTTATATTAAATGAGTCTTAGATTAAGTGACGATATTCGTTTCACACAAATGAATGTTTAATTAAAGCGGCAAAATCGGTATTTTGTATATTATTAAAATTACCATGGACCTAAATAGATGATGATTTCGGATGCCATACTTGTGAAATCATTCTGCGATGGGAATGATCTTGCATTCGTGAATTTGTATAACCGCTACAAACATCCCATTTATGTTTTTTGTTTTAAAATGTTGGACGACGGCAATGCCGCTGAAGATTTAGTCCAAAATATCTTTTTTAAGCTTTATGCGAGAAAGAATCAGATCAACCAGCCGGAGAGGTTGAAACAGTGGTTGTATGCTGTCGCACGCAATGAATGTCTGTCTTACATTGAAAAATTTAAAAGAACATCCCCGTTTGATCCTGAGAACGAAATTGATTCCGGCATATCCTTGCATGGTCAGTACGATAGTGAGGAAGAAGTAGGTCTACTTTCAAAAGCTATTGAGCAACTCACGCAGGAATATAAAGAGGTACTTCTGTTAAGATTGTATAATGATTTATCATATAAAGAGATTGCGGAGATACTCGATTTAAAGGAAACCGTTGTGAAGTCACGTTTGTTCGAAGCGAGGAAAAAGTTGTATAAAATATTGAAACCGATTTTTGAAGAAAGAGTATAAAAATGGAATGTGATCGTTATCGAGAACTAGCAAATTTATTTTTAGACGGCTCACTTGATACCCATATACAGATAGAATTGTTCAAGCACATTACCGGTTGCAGTGAATGCCAGTCATACATAGATATAATGACAAAAATGAATACAATCAAGGAACGCGAGGAAATAAAGTATCCTTCGGCTATCGATGATAAATTATTTCAGAGATTAGCGGAACATCGAGTACAGTCATCGAAAAGAAAATTATCAGAGTCAGGCTTGTTCAATTTCTTTAAAAAGAAAGTTGTACTCTCGTTGCCACTTGCTGCGGCAATAATTATTATTGCAATTTTGGGTGGAATATATTTCGGTACTTCACTTAATAAATCCACAAATGAAAATATGGTTCTCACTCTTCAGCAACGGCAAGCAGTTCAACCATCAACGGTTATCTTTTTTTATGAATTACCCCCGGTTGAAGTTATCGGGAAACCTGTTTTAAAGAATGCAAGATACAATCCAAATTATCAACAATAATCAGATGAAAGGAATAGGTTAATCATGTTTAGAATAGCTTTTTTATTAATTTTGTTCGCATCAATAGCGAATGCGGATATATTAAATAGTTTGCAGAAAGCAGACGATAAAATGCAAGGAACTGAACCGGCACCGGTTGTAATTAAACGCGTCAATCCTGATTATCCGGACAGTGCCAGAATATCCGGAATAGAGGGTATGGTTTATCTTCAGGTCTTTATAGGTGAAAAAGGATTCGTGAAAGAGGTTAAAGTTCAGAAGAATGATAGCGGTTCAGAATTGCTTGAAATTGCCGCGATGAAAGCTGCGCTAGACTGGCAATTCGAGCCGGTTATTAAGGATGGCAAAGCTGTTGGGGTTTATGTAACTCTCCCATTCAATTTTAAACTCTCTAAGGAAGGGAAGAAAAAATAGCAGGTTAGCTTAAATAGGGAACTATCGAAAAATGGGGTAGGCATCTGCTAAGAAATTATCAGGTGCTTACCCCTTTTTATTTCGTAATGGAGAAACTGCAATTGAAAATAATTATCTGATTGGATGAGAGTAAGATTAAAAATAATTTTGATATAATAACTTGAGTGTAGTCAGAATAACAATTGTAATGAATACCGGCCGGATTAATTTTGCACCTTTCCTGATTACTAAATGTGCACCGATGATAGATCCAATAATTTGTCCCGCGCCCATAACAAATGATATTAGGAACCAGACATTACCACCTATGAGGAACATAATGACCGATACGATATTGCTCGTAAAATTCATCAGCTTCGTGAAACCGGTTGCTTTCCTCAAATTAAATCCGAGCAGAATGACAAAAGCAAAAGCCCAGAACGATCCCACTCCCGGGCCAAAGAATCCGTCATAAAATCCGAAAATCAATCCGAAGAAAAAGAAGAAACTATTCTTGGGAAGTTTTGCCTCACCATCTTTATCGCTGAACTTCGGCGTTACAAAAGTATATATTGCAATCACCAGCAACAACCATGGAATGAGATGTCCGAGGATATCTGATGCGATTTGCTGCACGAGCCACGCACCCAGAACCGTTCCGATTGCAGTAAAAATAACTCCAATCAATCCATCGCGGATGCTGACGATATTATGTTTCCGATAATACATCGTTGAAGTGAAACTGCCGAAACTCGATTGGAATTTATTCGTTCCAAGCGCGGCATGGGGTGGAAGTCCGATACCCAGCAAGACGGGAAGTGTCAGTAAGCCACCACCGCCTGCGATGGAGTCAACTAATCCGGCGGTGAGACCGGTAGCAAATAAAAGTGGTAAAAACCAAATAGATTCAAGCATTAGAGTTTATGATAAAAATTGCCACGACAATTCATGTCGGCGTTTTAACCCATTCATTTCTCAGCCAAAGGGTAATGTGGCGCTATGTCGACGGGAACATCGGTTAATTTATCTAAAATCTTTTGCATCGATGGATTCATGACTGCGTACTTATCCAGCATTGCTTTAGCTTTGTCGTAACTACCCTCAGCTTGAATTGTCATAATCTCACCGGTCAATTTCTTCATCCCATCCTTTATCTTTTCGAAGTTAACACTAAACTTGTTCGTCTTTTCATCGAACTTGAAAGCTCCTTCATCAAGAAGATAATTGAACTGCAATGCCATTCCTTTGCCGTGCGCTTCTTTGATCCCGAATCGAATTGAACGGAATGCACCTGCGAGATATGTCGCATACATCTTTTTCTCAAATGATTTTTCTATCTCGCCTTTTTCGATAAGATATTGTAACATGAATAATCCCGAAATGTCGGCCTTGGCTTCTTCAAATGCGGAATTTAGTTCTTTCAACATTTGTCGTACTGTGGTTTGTTTGCCATCGACAGTAATATTCTGTGGACCGAGTCCGTGCATCAACTCATGCGCAAGTATGTGTGTGAAGAACTGCTCGAATGAAATAAGCTTTTGCTGTTCTTTATCCATTGCGACTTTAGAAATGGGTATCAATGCTTTTTTGAATTTTGCCTCCTGGACATTTTTCAACATCACCCGCTTGCTGCCTTTTTCTGCCGTAACTTTTTCATCGTTTGGAAGATTAAATGCTGCTGTCTGCACACCGGCTCTGCACTCACCGCCTGTTACAACCAAATCCACTACACGGATAGGAGAAGACTCGCCCAATTTCGGATTGCGATACTTTGGATCGATTGGAAGATTGTTCTCGATTTCCTGAAGGTATGAAGAAAATTTCGCAAGCTTCTTTGTCTCAACATCGTTGCGTAAAGTGATGAAAGCTTCGAATGCCGCTTTGTAGTTGAACATTTCATCCATATAAACTTCGTAAGGTCCAATTGTCGGTTCGATAGGACTATCCAATTCCATCCACGCTACATCACTGTCATAATAATCATTGCTCAGGAATGCATCGGCACGTTTGGTGAGGAAATTTTTCAATGTTGCGTTATCAGTTAGCTCAGCCGCTTCACGTAAAAGTTTTGCAGCAGGTGCGAGTAAATCTTTATACTCTTCGTTATATGGAACGGTTTTGAATTTACCATCCTCTTCGTTGTGGATAGTGTAGAAGAAGCCGGTTGCTTTGCTTTTCTCAGATTCGGGTAAAGTAGCAAGCCATTTCTCGAATTCATCTTTCTTCATACTCTCAGGGTAATAATTCGCTCCGGGTGGTCGTGGATTCGGTACTCCTTCTATGAATGGTTCCTGATGATCGATGCCTGACCACGGACTCATGTTGATGAGAAAGTAGCGTAAGCGTTCAGCCCTTCCGGAAGATTTATCTGCGCGCAATTTATGGAGCAGATCTGTATTTCCGCTCCATACTTGTCGAAGATAAAGTGAATCCATAATCTTGGCGGCTGAAATTAATTTTGCCAGCGCCTTTCGATCACCCTTTGATAGTTTTGATATATCTCCTTTGATTTCCGTAGGAGCGAAACGTTTGATTTTTTCTTTGAGTGTCATAGATTTTTGTTGTGCTATTGATTGAATCGATAAAATGAAGAAGCACATAAGTATATATTTGATTAATGTTTTCATAGTTACCTCATAAAATGATTTTGTATCTACTAAGAATTATAAACGACCCCCTCTTGCAGGAGGCAGTGATTGGAATTCAGGACTCAATACGGCAATTTCTACTATTAATCTTCCCAATTCATCTAATTTTGTTTGATATTCATTATTCGAATCAAAGCCACCCCAAGATGCAAACTTTTCGATACCATTATATTCAACTCTGATTGATTGTAAATTTCCAATGCTGATTTTATCAGGTTGGTCAAAAAATCCTATCGTCTTTAATTTTTCTAAGACAGCTTCTTTTGATGAAGCTGACATTGAATACAACGTTTTAATATTACCATCCTTCACTAAATCTTTAACGAGATAACCATTAAATGTATTGACTTGAATACTTCCGGATACATAATGAAAATCGAACGAAGTATAGTAATTGGTTCGACTTGATGAACAACCGCAGAGAACAACAAGTTGGAAAATAAGAAAAAACTGTAAGCTAATAGTTTTCATTTTTCTTACCTTATTTTTTGATAACATTTCAAGTATATTATAAAGAAGTGTGATAACCTGCTCTCCCTGTCTCGGCAGTGAATTTTCCATCGCTGAGGAACAGAGAGCGCGGAGTTTCTTTAAAATAGGGGATAGGAGGGGAAAAAGCAAACGAGCATAAGATGTGATTTTTCAAGTAGGTACTCAACTCCCGCCCAAACCCTCCCCCTTCTCTAATTTTAGAGAAGGGGGAGGGCAGGGAGAGGGATGAGTTTGATATTTGATTGTGTTACTATAGACTGGATCGATATAGCGATGTTTTACTAACTAACGATCATAACCTAGATATAATCCGACACCCACGAAACCATGAAATAATACAATCTTATTCCATTTAACGAGCATCCCAAAGACACTCGGTGCAATTTTCCACCTTAACTCTAAACCAATTTTAAATCCTGATTGATGTGATATCTCTTGCCGGGTTTGATAGGCATAACCGCCGATTGCATCGAATCTGAATTGACTTCCCGAAACAGTATGTCGAACTAATAAATTATAATCAAGATAACTTTTCCTGCCACCACCGAAATCACCCGAAGACAAATATTCAATTCCTAATCGTGTCCCAAGCGATGAATTGTTTTTTCCGGTAAACTTTAAAAAATCAATATCAACGGATCCTCCATAATCATAGGCAAGGAGAATAATCGAACCGTCGACTTGAATGCTCTTAAGTGATGGAGCAAACTCGAAATGTGCTTTTTCTCTACTGCTGTCGGGTTGTTGTGCAATACTGAGAGCAGTAAAGTAAAGTAAGATGATACTTAGTGAGATAAATTTATGTTTCATTCTCTATTACTCCTGATTGCATAATTTAGAGAAAAAATTAAGTATTCCTAATTAATTAAATTATTTTTGGCACATATCAACATTTTTCATATTTTAGATCTTATGCACGAATCAAGCAATAAAAAAATCGCGTTGATCATTTCAACTCTTTCTTCCTTCCTGACGCCGTTTATGCTGTCTGCTTTGAATATAGCGCTTCCGTCGATTGGGAAGGAATTTGGATTAAATACTATTGAGCTTGGATGGATTGCAACTTCGTATATTTTGTCTGCCTCAATATTCCTGATCCCTTTTGGCAAATTAGCCGACATGATTGGAAGGAAAAAAATCTTCCTCTACGGAATGTTGATATATGGATTGATTTCACTCCTCATAGTTTTTTCTTTCAGCGGTACAATGCTGATAATCTTTCGCGCCATACAGGGTGTTGGCGCGGCAATGATTTTTGGAACCGGCATGGCGATTTTAATTTCTGTAACACCACCGACGGAGAGAGGGAAAGTTTTAGGAATAAACGTTGCCTCGGTTTATCTCGGTCTATCACTTGGTCCGTTTGTCGGGGGATTTCTTACTCAACATATCGGCTGGCAAAGCATTTTTTATTTAAATTTTATAACGAGCATCATTGTCGTTATTCTTGGAGCCACTAAACTTCACGGCGAATGGGCAGAAGAAGCAAAAGGAAAATTTGATTTGTGGGGAGGTGTTTTCTTCAGCGTGACAATGTTCCTGCTGATGTTCGGTTTTTCCAGAATTCCACAATCAGTTGGAGTGATATCTGTTTGTGCCGGAGTTATTTCTCTCACAGTTTTTATCTTTTGGGAAATGCAAGCTGATAATCCAATTTTACCGATCAGATTGTTCACACAGAATACCGTTTTTGCTTATTCCAATCTTGCCGCTCTAATCAACTACAGCGCTACATCCGCTATTACATTTCTTTTGAGTCTGTATCTTCAATCTGTAAAAGGTCTGTCTCCGCAGATGGCAGGTCTGGTACTTGTTGCTCAACCGATTTTGATGGCTGTTCTATCACCTGTGGCGGGAAGGATGTCTGATAGATACGAACCACGTATCATGGCTTCACTCGGGATGGGATTAACAGTTATTGGACTTCTTATTTTCAGTCTGCTGGAGGCAGATTCATCGATATTGTTCATAATCATGAATTTATCTCTCCTCGGGGTCGGGTTCGGATTATTTTCGTCACCGAACCAAAATGCAGCCATGACATCTGTGTCGAAAGAAGTTTACGGCATCGCCTCTGCAACGCTTGGAACAATGCGACTCACCGGACAGATGTTAAGTATGGGAATTGTGATGCTTATAATTTCTGTCGGTGTCGGCAGAGTTCAAATCACACCTGAGTATTATCCTCAGTTCACATCAAGTTTAAAAATTATATTTGCAGTCTTTGCCGCGATCTGTGTGGGCGGAATTTTTGCCTCGCTGGCAAGAGGGAAGGTGAGATAAAAGTTCTTTTTATTCAATAATTTTTAAGAAAAAGTATTGACATCGATTGTTAAAATCTTTATATTCTAACTGTTTAAAAAATCATTCTACCTATTGAACGAAGTTCGACTTAAACTTCGGAGGCATTATTCATACCGCGCTGATTTCGGTGTGATTAAATCTTATTCTCTTGTCCGCATGAATATCCAACCTAAATCACCACATCAAAAATCATTACATGAGGTTCTCATGAAATATTTTTTATTTGTTGTACTATTCATTTTCCTGTTCACATTTTCTTTATTGGCGCAGGAATTAACAATCTACCATCTAAATGTCGGTCAGGCAGATGCAACATTGATTAAATCTCCCACCGGCGTTACGATGCTAATAGACGGAGGTAATACAGGTAACGGTACAGGAATTATTTTACCATACCTCTCATCGCTCGGTATCACCTCTCTGAACTATGTGGTTTGCTCACATTATCACGCCGATCATCTTGGCGGGCTTGATGAAGTTATAAACGGCTTGGGCGCCGCTAATATTGGAACTGTTTATGATAGGGGAAGTGATGCACCATTGCCAACAACGGTTGCTTTTACCGATTATGTTACTGCGGCTACGGCAGCAGGAAGAGTTAAAGTCACACTTGGTCAAACGGTTGACCTCGGCGGTGGAGTTACAATGCAGTGCCTAGCTACCGACGGCGAGGTTTATAATTACGGAGTTGTACCTAATTCAACCGGAAGTGAGAACGATTTAAGTGTCGGATGGAAATTGAATTATGGTTCATTCCAGTATTTCACAGGCGGCGATTTAGGTGGAGAAGTATCCACATATGCCGATAACGAAACCCCTCTTGCTCCACAGGTAGGGAATGTCGATGCTTTTAAAATCAACCATCATGGAAGTCAGTATAGCACAAATCAGGTTTTCGTTAATACATTACAAGCGGAGGTTGGAATTATTTCGGTGGGAACAAACACATATGGCCATCCAACGCAGGAGGTTATTAATCGTCTTGATGTTGCAAATTGCTACATCTATCAAACTGCAACCGGTTCAGGTGGAACAATACCGGCTGGCGCAGGAGTTGTGGCAAACAATCATGTCATATTGAGAACTTCCGGGACAAGTTATACTGTATCTTATGGAACAACTACTCACAACTATACCGGTGATGGTGGTGCACCTGATGTAACACCTCCAGTGATCTCTGCCGTAACAGCGTCTTCAATTACATCATCAAGTGCGGTTATCACATGGACGACTGACGAAGCCTCAAACTCAGTGGTAGAATATGGTCTCACGACTTCTTATGGTTCTACAGTTACAAATGCAACAATGGTTACAAGTCATAGCGTATCACTCAGTGGATTAACTGCAAGCACGTTATACCACTATCGAGTGAAGTCAACGGATGCGGCAAACAATACAGCAACATCAACCGACTATACATTTACAACCTCAGCACCAGTTCCAGTCTCTACACTTATTGAATCATTTTCAGACGGTAACTTCACCACAAATCCGACCTGGGGTGGAAACACAACTGCGTTTCAAGTTGTCACAAGTAGTGATGTGGGAGCCGGAGCAACAAATTCATACACACTGCGATTGAATTATACAACCGCATCAGCCGGCACCAGATATCTCAGGACTCAACGAACAGCTTCATGGGGTACTTCGCAATCTTGGTCATTCTGGATTGGTCGAAGAGCGCAAGCAGCTACAACTGCAAACCAAAGCATAGTATGGCTGTGGGCTAACGGTACAAATTTAACGGCAT
The DNA here is from genome assembly GCA_016214905.1 of Ignavibacteriales bacterium. Taxonomy (NCBI): domain Bacteria; kingdom Pseudomonadati; phylum Ignavibacteriota; class Ignavibacteria; order Ignavibacteriales; species Ignavibacteriales bacterium. Next base: position 200,972 of record JACRMQ010000006.1, read on the forward strand.
CCACTATTGACGGTTACAGAATTAAATTTGGAGATGACACAGGAGACGATAACATTGTACTCCAGAGTGTAACTAATAATGTTGCAACCGATATTATCACTTCGTCTGGAACTGTTCTCAATGGCTTAACAGATATAGGATTTATGGTGCGTGTTACGCGTACTAGCGGTTCGGTGTGGACGTTATATACTTCAACATTGCCGACTACAATCGGAAGTGGAGCAATTGCGACAGACGTGCCGACTGCTGCCAATACATCAATCAACCAAGGCAGTGTGACAAACTCGACTTATACGAACTTTGCTAATGGATACTTCGGTTTCGTGGCGGTACATTCATCCGGCGCTAGTGCTCGAATCGCAGCTGAATTCGATCAGCTATATTTCGATACAACCAGCACATCGCCTCTCGGCAAATCGGCATTTAGTCCAGAGTTTGCTTACGCTCCATCAACATTCAGATTAAATCAAAATTATCCGAATCCTTTTAATCCGTCTACAACACTCAGTTTCGATTTAGCTGAGGATGCAGTAGTAACATTAAAAGTATATGATGTTATCGGACGTGAAGTTGGGGTTATTGTGAATAACGAAGACCGTTCTGCCGGAACACATCAAATGCGTTTTGATGGTTCAACGCTCGCAAGCGGTGTTTATTATTGCAAACTGAATGCTTCAACCATAACAGGGAAATCGTTCGCGGATACAAAGCGATTGGTGCTTCTGAAGTAAAAATCATCTGGATTATATCTGAAGGGTAAGCAATCCTGCTTGCCCTTCTCTGATTTTTGAAAATGATTTTAACATAGATTTGTGATAGACAAGACATTTTTTCTTCTTTTGAAAAAATTCTCTTGACAAGTCCGATTTATTTGTATATCATAAATATATTTCTTAATCCACAATCATCATTCATTTAACTTATAGGAGTATGTCCGCATGTACAAATCGTTGATCACTATATTCGTTCTACTGGGTATGATCAGCTTCGCCATATCTGGTAATATTCGTCCGGGGACGGACCAGACATCAAAGAAAGGTTATCGACCGGGTGTTCTGGTAGTGAAGTATAAGAGCTCCACGCCGATCAATAACATAAAGTCCCAGAAAAATTCTAAGACGGTTTCTGCGACAGGCATCAGTTCGCTTGATCTTATCCATAAACAAGCGAATGTTATTTCAATCAGCAAGGATGAATTATACCAACCGAAAGATAAAAACCTTGCTAAAAATCTCGGTATTGATCGTACTTATATTCTCAAGGTACCGGAAACCACCGACATTGAAGCTCTGGCGCGAACGTATGCAGCCGATGCGAACGTTGAATCTGCAAATCCGGATTGGGAAGTATATCCACAAGTAATTCCAAACGATCCGAACTATTCAAAACAATGGGGACATAACAACACCGCTCAAATGCCCAGCTACAATTGGAGCACAAATCTGCACAACGGACCATTAGTTGGTACGGTTGGCTTTGATGCAAACGCAGAAGCCGCATGGGATAACTCTCAGGGATATGGCAGTTCATCAGTCGTTATTGCCATTATCGACGGTGGTGTGGAATGGGCACATCCTGACCTCGCAGCAAACATTTGGACAAACCCTGGTGAAAGCGGAGGCGGCAAGGAAACAAATGGAATAGACGACGACGGTAACGGTAAGATTGACGATTACCACGGTTGGGATTTCGGAGTTGGTGATAATAATCCTAACGATGATGCTTCAGGTGCAGGTCACGGCACATGCTGTGCGGGTGTTGCGGCTGCCGTTGTAAATAACAGTGTTGGAGTAGCCGGTATAGCAGGAGGAAGTAAAATATTACCTTGTAAAGTTGCAAACGCAGCTGGTACAATGTATTTCTCTGCAATCAGTAGCGCAATTACCTACGCCGCTGATATAGGCGCAGACGTGATAAGTATGAGTTTAGGTGGTACATCATCTGACGCGGCAACACAAACAGCTTGTACCTATGCATGGAATAAAGGTACAGTTGTTCTTGCTGCAACAGGAAATGAAAATAAATCAACAATCAGCTATCCGGCAGCAATGACAAACGTAATCGGTGTGGGTGCTGCCTCAAATTGCGGTGACAGAAAACGCAGCAGCAACCTCTCCACTGAAGTTAATTTGGGTGTATCAACCGATCCAAACGGTTACACCTGCGACGGTGAAAGATGGTGGGGATCAAACTACGGCGTAACAACCAAAGATGCCGCCACAGCAGTTGACGTTATCGCTCCGACAATTCTACCGACAACAGATCGCGTTGGTGCGAATGGTTATGATGCAACTGATTATGATTTATATTTTAACGGGACATCATGCTCAACACCATATGCAGCAGGTGTTTGTGCGTTGATAATTTCAAAGAATCCAACTTGGACAGCAACACAAGTACGCGATCAACTCTGCAGCACCGCAATTGATATCTCTAACGTTGAATCGGGTGCAGGTTGGGATAGATATACAGGTTATGGTGAAGTTGATGCAGCAGCAGCAACCGCAGGTGCAGCAGGACCATCTGTCACAGTCACATCGCCGAACGGTGCCGAAAATTGGATTACAAATTCTGTCCACAACATTACATGGACATTCACAGGCACAATCGCTAATGTAATGATCGAGTATACAACAGATGGTACAACTTACTCCACCGTTGTTGCAACTACTCCTAACACAGGAACATATTCATGGACAGTGCCGAACACACCATCCACCACTTCCAAAGTCCGTGTCTCTGATGTTACAAATTCTGCAACGAACGATGTCAGCAACGCTAACTTTACCATCAGCGTTCCCGATGTCATTCCACCCTTAATCTCGAATGTTCAAGCAATCAACATCTCATCTAACAGCGCGACAATAACCTGGACGACAGACGAATCATCCAATTCAGTGGTGAATTACGGATTGACAACAGGATACGGCAGTTCTGCATCAAATGCTACAATGGTAACAGCGCACAGTGTTACATTGACAGCACTCAGCATGAACACAACGTATCACTATGCCGTTAGTTCTACCGATGCATCAAACAACACAGCAACTTCGGTTGATTACACATTCACCACAACGAACTCGATGGCGCCGATTGAAACATTTGCCGATGGCAACTTCACAGCAAATCCGGTATGGGCAGGTTCAACAACGTCATTCCAGGTTGTTGCGAACAGCGATGCCGGTGCAGGTGCTACAGGTTCAAATACACTACGGTTGAGTGCTGCCGCGGCAGGCACATTCTATCTCAGAACTCAACGAACCGCGTCATGGGGAACAGAACAATCGTGGTCGTTCTGGATGGGCAGACGTGCTCAAGCTGCTACTTCCACAAACTATAGCGTCGTTTGGTTGTGGGCTAATGAAGCAACTTTAACATCGACAACGGTTGATGGATATAGAATTTTATTCGGCGATAATAGCGGCGGTGATAACCTGTTTCTGCAAAGGGTAACGAACGGAGTTGCAACAACAATCTTAACATCAACAGGAACTGTGACAAATGGAATCACTGATTACGGTTTCCTGGTGAGAGTTACTCGCACAACCGGTTCTGTTTGGAATATCTATACTTCCATTTTACCAACTGCTAGTGGTACTGGTGTGGTTGCTTCTACTCAACCTACAGCGGCAAACACAACGGTTAATCAGGGAAGCGTGACAAATTCAACTTATACCGTATTTACGAACGGATACTTTGGATTTGGCGCCACTGCTTCTTCAGGTTCCAGCGCGCGGCAAGCGGCTGAATTCGATCAGCTTTACTTCGATGTCAGTGCCACCTCGCCACTGAGCAAAGCGGCTGTAAGTGCGCCTGTTGTTACTGAATCGAATGTTAATCCAACGGAATTCAAGTTGAATCAAAATTACCCGAATCCTTTTAATCCGTCTACAACACTCAGTTTCGATTTAGCTGAGGATGCAGTTGTAACGTTAAAAGTATATGATGTTATCGGGCAGGAGATTGCGGTTCTCATGAATAACGAAGACCGTTCTGCCGGTACACATCAAATCAGGTTTGATGCATCGTCACTTTCAAGTGGTGTTTACTATTGTAAGTTGAATGCCTCAACCGTGACAGGTAAATCGTTTGCCGATACGAAACGACTGATGCTTGTGAAGTAAGAAATATTTCTTAATTAAACTTGAAGGGCGAACAGTAATGTTCGCCCTTTTTTATTTTATATAAAAACCCACGCGGCACTTTCCTCCAAATATTTCTGTTTATCATAAAAACAAATCATTATTTTTATAAGGAAAAATATGAAGTTCTATGGGTACCTGTTTATATTAAGTTTAATAATTGCATACAATGCCGCCGCGGATAATCGGAGGTATGTTTGGACTTATGAATACCAAACTCTCTCTGCGGGAAGGGGTGAATTCGAGCAATATACAACCCTATCTTCTCTCGATATGAATCATTCAAAAGGGAATACGATAGCTGAACATCAGCTTGAATTGGAAGTTGGTATGACCGACAGATTTGATTTCGGGATTTATCAAATATTCAAACAAAATCCCGGTGAAGCATTAAGCTACGACGGATATAAGTTGCGCGGACGGTATCGCCTTGGCGAGCGGGGTGAATATATCTTCGATCCGCTTCTTTATCTTGAATATAAAGGGAATACTGATTTCTCGGAACATGAGATTGAAGGGAAAATTATTCTCGCTAAAGATTTCGGGAAGTTGAATATAGCTATGAACCCGATTTTTGTTTATGAGTACGAGGATAAATGGGAGTACCAAACAGAATACGCGCTGGGTACAAGTTATGAAGTTAGCGAGATGTTCAAGTTTGGAATGGAAGCAAAGGGAGGGAAGAACGGAAATTACATAGGACCTGTTATCGCGCATGGAACCGAAAAATTTTGGATGACCATCGGTTCGGCATTTAAAGTCGGGACTGTAAAAGAAGGGAAACCGGAGTTCCAAATCCGACTGTTATTGGGTGTGGGGCTTTAACGATTTTATTTGTAAGAAGAATTATTATGAAAGGGCAAACTTAAAGGTTTGCCTTTTTTTATTATAGCTGAGATCTATTCAAGCTTAGCTCATAACCTGTTAGTGAATAACCACCACCAGTTGTAAACAGATTTGAATATTTTCCAAAATCTTGTTAATTTCCTTCACTTATGAACCTCCAATCCGAAATTCTCAAAGAACATTCTAAACGGCAGGTTGTAAAAATTGCCAGATGGATCGGCAGTAACCCGAACCGTTTTAAACTATTGATGGACCTGTTCCTCAACGGTGAACCGATTGTTACTCAACGTTCTGCATGGATAGTCGGGATTTTAGGCGAGAAGTATCCTGAATTAATTCCACCATGGCTTCCTGCAATGCTGAAGAAAATGCAAGAGCCGGCTGTTCATTGTGCTGTTAAAAGAAATGTAACACGCACACTTCGGTATATTGAAATTCCCCGCAAACATCTCGGCAAAGTAGTTACCATTTGTTTTGACGAGATTGCGAATCCAAGTAGCCCTGTAGCTATCAGAGCATTTTCAATGTACGTGCTGGCGAGAATTGCCAAGCAAGAACCGGCAATTATCAATGAATTGCGTGTAACAATTGAACAGTTACTGCCGTATGCCGGTGGAGGACTTCTTGCCTGCAGCAGGAAGGTTTTGAAGCAAATAGATAAAATGAAAAAAGTAGCTGTTTGACTTTTAGAAATAATTGCCGTATCATCAATTCGTTATAATCTCATTAATCATCAAATCCAACATAATAAATCGTCTTTTCAAGGAGAACAAATGAAAATAGTATGGTATACCTTTGCCTCCATATTGTTGCTTAGTGCACTCACTTTTGCACAGGATAAAAAAAATATGGATAACCCTTTCTTTAAAACATGGACAACACCGTTTGAAACACCTCCCTTTAACGATATAAAGGTAGAGCATTTCATGCCTGCCTACGAAGAAGGAATGAAACAGCACGATGCAGAAATCGGTGCAATCACACAGAATTCCGAGAATCCGACATTCAAAAATACAATTGAAGCATTGGAAAAAAGCGGTAAGCTGTTGACAAAAGTCGATTATATGTTTGCCAGCTTGAACGATGCGAACACCAACGAGGAGATGCAGAAAATCGCGAAGACAATAGCCCCGATCCTATCGAAACACAACGATGATATATCTCTCAATCCTAAACTTTTTGAAAGAGTGAAACGAATTTATGATGACAGAGATAAACTTACGCTTACAACTGAACAAAAGACTGTGCTCGATAATTACTATCAAGGTTTTGTTAGAGGTGGTGCGAATTTAACAGATGAGGCGAAAGAAAAATTCAGAAAAATTAATGAAGAACTAAGTGTACTCGCCGTTAAGTTTTCGGAAAATCTATTGAAGGAAACCATAGCAATCGGATTGGTTATAGATACCAAAGCTGATTTAGCAGGGCTTCCGGATGATGTAATCCAGGCGGCGGCAGAAATGGCAAAGTCAAAAGGTCATGAAGGGAAGTGGGTGTTCACGCTTCAGAAACCGAGTTTCATTCCTTTCCTCCAATATTCAAATAAACGAGAACTGAGAGAGAAATTATTCAAAGCTTATATCAATCGCGGTAATAATAACAACGAAAATGATACAAAAAAAATTTTGTCTAGAATCGCAGCTTTGCGGGTTGACAGGGCAAACTTGTTAGGATTCAAGACCCATGCAGATTTTGTACTCGACAGGTATATGGCTAAGAAACCCGAGAATGTTTATAAGTTTTTGAATGATCTCTGGAAGCCGGCTTTAAAACGTGCGGGGACAGAGATTCAGGATTTGCAGACATTAATTGATAAAGAAGGAAACGGATTCAAACTTGAAGCGTGGGATTGGTGGTATTATGCCGAAAAGGTAAAGAAAGAAAAATATGCCCTTGACGAAGAAATGCTGCGACCTTATTTCAAAATGGAAAATGTCCGCCAAGGTGCTTTTGATGTAGCTGAAAAATTATATGGAATAAAATTTATTGAGAGAAACGATATTCAGGTCTATCATCCGGACGTAAAAGTGTATGAAGTTAAAGAGGCAGATGGAAAACATATCGGTATTTTCTATTCCGATTATTTCCCACGCGATAGTAAAAGAAGCGGCGCCTGGTCAGGTAATTTTAGGAACCAATCGAACATGGATGGCAACTATATCACTCCGGTTATCTTTAATGTTGGCAATTTCGCGAAACCGACTGCGGATAAACCATCATTGATGAGTGTAGATGATGTTGCAACATTATTCCATGAATTAGGTCATGGTCTTCACAGCTTACTATCGAACACTGTTTATCCAAATGCTCAATCTGTTCCTCAAGATTTTGTTGAACTCCCTTCGCAGATAATGGAAAACTGGGCAATGGAACCTGAAGTTTTAAATATGTATGCGAAACATTACAAAACAGGTGAGCCGATGCCGAAAGAATTGATAGATAAAATTCGAAACTCCCAGCTCTTCAATCAAGGTTTTGAAACTGTTGAATATCTTGCCGCATCCTTTCTCGATATGGATTGGCATACTCTCACGAACAATAGTGAAAAGGATGTACCGACATTCGAGAAAGAATCGCTTTCAAAAATCGGTTTGATTCCGCAGATTGAGTCGCGGTATAAAAGCACCAATTTTGCCCATATCTTTTCTGGTGGCTATTCTTCCGGCTATTACAGTTACATCTGGGCGGCTGTGCTCGATGCGGATGCGTTTGAAGCGTTTAAAGAAACGAGTTTGTTCGATAAGGCAACTGCAACCTCATTCAGAAAAAATATTCTTGAAAAAGGTGGCAGCGAAGATGTAATGGTTGAATATAAGAGATTTAGAGGTGCTGAACCGAAAGTTGATGCTCTGTTGAAACGAAGAGGTTTAAATTAACTAAATCAATTGAATATCAGCAAAATGACGACCCCTGATCAGCGACGATTGGGGGTTTGTTTTAATTGATTTTCACAACATCATTGCTTATTTTGTTTGCATTGATATCTTTGAATTCTAACAAGAAACTGATGCCTACTAACAATTTGTTTATTTCTCTACTATGAAGAATCCGCTTAGGAAAATGCGTCCAAATACGATCCGGATTTTGTATTCATTCATTTCCATGATCGTGCTTGCGCTGTGTGTAATGAATTTCATTTCTGTCATGGTTTACAATGTGCAGGGAAGTGATGAATGCGGATGGCGCCCGCGTGATCAAGGTAAACAAGGCCTGCTTATTTCCGATGTAATTCCTGATGGTGTTGCCGATAAGGCGGGAATTAAAAACGGTGATATCCTATTGAAAGTAAATGGACTCGATTTTCAAAATGCCAACAGGGCGCAAAGAATTATCGATTCAATTAGAATCATTGGTAAAGTTGTTTATACGATTGAACGAGACAACAAACAATTTGAAACTGAAATAGAAATTGTGAGGAATTTTGATGTTTTTTTCCTTTCACTATTCTCGTTGGGATTGGGTTTTCTTATCGTCGGATTTATCGTTGTAATGACTAAACCTCAGGGAGAGACTCAGCAGTTATTCGGCGGGTTCAGTCTTTGGACCATGCTATTCTTCGGTTTGTTTATCACGCGTCTCGATCCGCAGCATTTTGCTCAATGGCAAATTTTAACTGCCCGTATCGGATTGTTCGCGGCGCTAATTTTCGCCCCACCTGTTTTCATACGATTCTTTCTTTATTTTCCCGTGAGGAAAAAAGCTTTCGATAATCGCTGGATAACGGTATCACTATATTCTGTAAGCGTTATTAACATGCTTACGATCCTATTCAGACAACAACTTGTGTTGCCACCATTTGTTGGAGTCATCAATCCGTTAATTTTGATTGGGTCATTCACCACCGGACTTGGTATTTTTATTCATGCTTACTTCAGCAGTGTAGAGCAATCGCGCAAGAAGCAATTGAAGCCAATATTAATTGGATCGGCGTTAGGATTGATTGCTTTCTCTTATATATTTGCCATCTTGCTCATTAAGCCATTTCTTTTTTTACAACTGATTTTCTTATTACCTATAGCTCTTGTAATCGGCATGCCGCTCGCTTTTGGGTATAGCATTTTCAGGTACCGTTTGATGGATATTGATTTAATTATTAAGCGGAGTCTTATCTACGGTGTTATCACCGCGACTCTTGCTGCGATATATTTAATGATAGTATTTGGGATAGGGAACCTGCTGTCGTATTTTCTCGGCATGGAAAATAATCAGGTGATGAATGCGGTTGCATTTATATCGATCGCCCTCGTTTTCGATCCCATAAAAAGAAAGACGCAGGATTGGATTGATAGAAGTTTTTATCAGGAACGGTATAATTATCAAAAAGCTTTACTCGAATTCAGTCAGGAACTTCCACGGTTGATGAACTTAGAACAAATTCTCGATTCAATGGCGAATCGAATTTCTGGAACAATGCACGTTGAAAAAATTGCCATTATACTCTGTGACGAAATAGAAGGTTGTTATTCATTAACAAAGAATATCCCGAAGCATTATTCGGATTTTGTTCAACAGACAAACGGATTGATAGCTTTACTTCAGACAACCAAGAAACCTCTTTCTCTCGCGTTGTTGGATGTGGAACCTGATTCTATCCCGATAATTCAAGAAGATAGAGAAAAAATTATTAAATCCGGTATCGTACTTTCTGTTCCTATGTTTATTCAAGATAGGATGGTGGGGACAATTAACGTCGGTCCGAAAATGTCCGGGAAAATATATTCTCAGGAAGATATAGATCTTCTCTCCACCGTTGCAAGCCAGGCAGCAATAGCTATTGAAAATGCGCGATTGCATAAAAGCGAAATTGAAAAGCAAAAAATGGAAGAACAGTTGGAAATTGCTCGCAAGATTCAACAAAGTTTATTCCCCAAAACTAGCCCACAATTGGAACACCTTGATATCGCAGGAATTTCAATCCCGGCTCTCACAGTTGGTGGCGATTATTTTGATTATATCTTGCTTGATCCTAAGAGGCTTCTGGTCGTTGTTGCGGATGTGTCAGGGAAGGGGATGTCGGCGGCACTTTATATGTCGAAAATTCAAGGTATGATTCAATTGGCGTCGCACATGTATACAACACCACGTGAAATGCTTATCCATGTGAATCGACGTCTTTATGACGGTATCGAACGGAAATCTTTTATAACAATGGTTCTCGCGTTGTTTAATCTGGAAAACAATACGGTGCAAATTTGCCGTGCCGGACATAATAAAGCGATCATAGGTTCAAATAATAAACTCGAACACCTGAATTCAAAAGGCATCGGGTTGGGATTGGAGCGTGGTCCTATTTTCGAAGAAAACCTTGAAGAAGTTCAGCGGTCTCTAAGCTCTGATTCTATCTTTTTCTTCTATTCAGATGGACTCTCGGAAGCGATGAATGAAACGCAGCAACAGTATGGTGAAGATGCGATCTGCGATTTCATAAAAGCCAACAAAACCATAAATGCAAATCATTTGCAACGATCACTGGTTAGCGCGGTGAAGCATTTTCAGGGATCTGCCGAACAACACGACGATATTACTTTTGTTGTCGTGAAGTATAATTAAGTTCTCGATTTCATTTGAGTAAATCATATTAGAGGACTGAAAATCAATATGACTGTAAAAAGTTTGAAGAGAATATTCATTGCCATCGTCGGTTCAACCGTTTTGTTGATCGGTATTGTAATGATATTTCTTCCGGGACCTTCAATCCTGGTTATTCCTGCGGGATTGGGAATTTTGGCAACCGAGTTTGTTTGGGCAAAGGTGTTGTTGAATAAGATGAAAGAAAAGATTTTTAAAAAGAAGAAACCCCCACAAAACGAATAATCAAGTTAAACACCAAGCTTGAGTTGTTTTTATCGAGTAAGATAATAAGTGGATAGAAATAAAAAACCCCGCATCGAAGTAATCGAAGCGGGGTTCTTTTTTTAAACGTGATTGTATCTATCGCAACTTACGATATAACGGATACGTTTGAAGCCTGAAGTCCTTTTGGGCCGTTTTCAACTTCAAATTTCACTTGATCACCTTCGTTAAGGTTTTTATAACCTTCTCCGACTATCGATTTGTGATGGACGAATACATCTTCGCCACCTTGACGTGAAATGAAGCCGTAACCTTTTGCTCCGTTGAACCATTTGACTGTTCCTTTTTCCATGGAACTATCCTTTCTATAATATTCCGCTTTTGGCGGAATTGTTTTGTAATGACCCTTTTTATGGGATCGGTAAAGTGTACGCCGGAAACCGTGGCTTTTATGTAAAATACCGCATTCTCGAATTTTACTCGATTCTGCGTGTTTCGATTGCTGGCGACTCTGACCTTGAAAGGAGACAACGGGTACATCAGCTGGTGTTAAAAGCGTGCGAATACTGCAGAAAAACGTGTTCAGTAAACAACCCTGTGGGGTTGTGCTAACGGTGTACTGTTATTTGACTATCTATAATACATTAAATTCTTATCAATAGCAATTAATACTCTTGTATATGTGATCTTAGACAGATTGACAATCTCGACTAAAATAATTGAAAGTTTGGCCTAACGGTTGGATAAAATCTCACAGATTATTCACTTCACTAGCAACACGGTTTCCTGAATGTAGAGCTCCTTGCATCCAGGATGACCAAGGTGAAGTATGATCTCCGGCAAAGTGGATTCGTCCTTCTGGACTGGAGATATACGGTAGTATTGTTTCAGTTTGTTCCGGCTTCAGCCATGCCCAAGCTCCACGCGACCATTCTTCTTCATCCCAACAAACGCTCGCACCGACTTCAAACTGTTCCTTGATTTGTGGAAACATCTTTTCCATTTGTTCAAGAGTAAAAGTGATGCGTTCGTGTTCTTTCATATTCATAATTTGGCGTGCCGGTTCACCTGATGAATATGCAGCCAACATACCATGTATACCCGGCATATTATAACTGAGGTTCCACGCTTCCATGATAGGTAAATCAGTATGTGCAAATCCCGAAAGTTTTTCATCCTGCCAGAACCTGGTTTTTGTTTGAATGTTGATACGCGCAATTGAAGTATACCACAGCTGCTCTATTGCATTCTGCTTTGTAGATGAAAACATAGGAGTTACTTCTATATTTTTCAATATAGAATATGGTATCGTGCATACAATGTAATCTCCGGTAATCACTTGCTGCTCACCTGAATCCAAAATAATTGCTCGAACACCCTGTCCATCTTGTTCAATTTTAATCACAGGTGAATTGTATCGTATCTTCTCTTTCAATTTATCAGCGAAAGCTTGCGGTAAAAGATCATTTCCCCCTCTGATTTTATACATCTGTCGTCTCTTTCGACCTTCTGCCGATACATGCAGCATTTGTAGAGCAGAAATATCCTTGTACAACCCTGCACTATGTCCCATCGTGAGTAATTGAATCGCCCCTGCAGATGCACCTTGCTTGTGAAGAAATTCTATCCATGTCAACTTATCGTATTTTTTCATCGTATCAGACGGAATCCAATCAGAAGAAGAAACATCGCCCATTTCTTTTACAACCGGTGTGATATATTTTTTCCGCATGCCGGTTAATCCCATTTCCCTTTCTTCGACAGTTAAATCCACGGGCCAATCTATATTATCTCCATGTCCGGCTACAATGCGCTTGCTGCGTACGTAATGTACATCGCGCAGATCGATGGGTCTGAATTCATCAAGCGGTAGATCGAAATGTTTGATATATTTCATTGTCAATTCATGATTTTCAGGAATACGTGTAGCTCCACTTTCTGCATACAAACCATCGGTAAATGGTTTGCGTAAAGTATAAACCCGACCACCTGGACGCGACCGTGCTTCGAGAATTGTAACATCGTGACCTGCTTGTGTTAATTCATAACCGGCAGAGAGTCCCGCTAAACCTGCTCCAAGTACAATTATTTTTTTTGAAATGACTCGCTTGAGTATCGGAGTTTCATCGGAAATGATATTTGGCAGTGGAGTAACTGCCCATATAGCGCCGGTGGTGACAAATTGTTTTAAGAATTTTCTGCGATTAATCATGATTGTCATTGGGGATTCCGGATACATGTTTCAATATTATTTCACTTCTTAGATAGAAGTGAACGAATTTGGTCGACTGCATTCTTGATCTTATAACCAACAAAAATTTCTCCTAGTTCCCGAGATGCTTTGCTGATACCCTTTTCACGTTTCACTTCTTCATTTGTCGATTTCAGATTTGATACTCGTACCAGAGTATTCTCTTTATCGATGAATAATAATTCAGATGTATCGTCAATTCCGGCATGAGTATCGGCGGGTAGATTATTTTTCGTCAGATATTCCCTCATATTTTCTTTTGATTTGAAATAAAGATCTGGGATATAATATATATGAACTTCTTGTTGCGTCCATTCGGAATCAAGGGAAGCAGCGACACTTTCAAGAGCTTTCTGACCTCCTCCATGATCACCCATTAATATAATATTTTTAAATCCTGATGATATCGCGCTGCTGGCAACATCGTGTGCTACTAACGCAAATACACCCTCCGAAACATTTATACTCCCTGGATAACGCATATGTTTTGTTTTTAATAATGGATCACCTGTCGGAGCGAACGGCATGATAGGATAAACAAGCGCATTGCCGAGCTCAATCGCAACTCTCTCGGCAATATAGCGAGAGATAAAATTATGTTTCCCCAAGATTAGATGCGATCCGTTCTGCTCCGTGCTGCCTGCACAATATATTGCTGTGGTTTTCCCCTCAATAATTTTATCCTGAACCTCCTTTGAAGTGAGTTCTTCAATAAATACAGATGACGATTGAGATAATCCATCAAATATGAAGAATATACAGGCAAAACCAAGAAACAGAACTCTAATAATTTGTGTATTCACCTATCACTATCCTTTATGCTTTCGTGCGGAACAAAAATAAATAATTCATTTCATTTAAGTTACAAAATATCTTCAATTAATAGAAATAAAATTATGAGTTTGTATTGTCTTGAAAAAAGTATTATAATTAGAACATCCATGCAATCAAGTGCCATCTGTTCTTCATTTTATTCCATAATAACAAACGATTTTAAAAAATTATGCAAATTAAAATTGAAACCACGAAGAACTCAAAGCCGAAACCGGATCAATCAAATCTTGGTTTCGGTAAATATTTTACGGATCATATGTTTATCGCCGATTATTCTGAGGAGAAGGGATGGCACGACGCACGCATCATTCCGTACCAACCACTCTCTCTCGATCCTGCAACTTCGGTATTTCATTATGGTCAGGCGATATTCGAAGGTATGAAAGCGTATCTTACAGCTGAAGGCAGAATACTTCTATTCCGTCCGCGTAAAAATATGGAACGCATCAACAACAGCGATGATCGCATGTGCATGCCGCTTATCGATGTGGATTTCGGTGTAGAGGCGATAAAAACTTTGGTAAGAGTAGACCGGGATTGGATTCCAACAGCCGATGGAACTTCACTTTACATCCGCCCATTCATTATTTCAACTGATCCGTTTCTCGGAGTGAAAGCATCGGGCAGTTACAAGTTCATAATCATTCTTTCACCTGTGGGTGCATATTATCCTCAAGGTATAGCACCAGTAAAGATTTACGTTGAACCGGAATACGTTCGCGCGGTTCGGGGAGGTACAGGATACGCGAAAGCCGCAGGCAACTACGCCGGCAGTATGAAGGCACAATCTATTGCCGCGAAAAAGGGATATGTGCAAGTGCTGTGGCTTGATGGTGTTGAGAAAAAATATATCGAAGAAGTCGGCGCCATGAATGTTTTCTTCAAACTCAAAGGTGAAATTGTTACTCCTGCACTAGAGGGAAGTATTCTTCCGGGGGTGACACGTGAATCCGTTATATTTTTACTGAAACATTGGGGAATGAGAGTGAGCGAGCGCAGGATTTCCATCCATGAACTCAATGAAGCCTTCACGAAAGGAGAATTGGAAGAGGCATTCGGAACCGGGACAGCCGCTGTTATTTCTCCGATAGGTGAATTGAATTGGAATGGGAGCAAAATGATATTAAATAACGGGATGACCGGCGAGATAGCTCACAAACTTTATGAAACACTCACAGGGATCCAATTCGGCAGGGTGAAAGATGAGTTTGGTTGGACTGTGGAAGTATGATGAGAGTGGGTTTGCATCTTTAATTTACTTTATGGCAAGCGATTCCGCTTGCCATTTCTATTTAATGAACATGAAAACCGGTCTGATTTGTTTTATACATTAGATGTAATGTCAACGGAACTATTTATATCCTGTCTAATTAGAATAACAACATGTTTATCAGGTAAGGAAACTATATGAAATACAAATTCATCAGTAGCTTGCTGATTTTTACTCTACTCTTTTTCTCGGTGAAATCTAATTGTTTTGCTCAGATGAAGCAAGATATAAACTCTTCAAAGATTGTTGAAAAGTATGTTGAAGCGTTTAATAGCGGTGAAGAAAGTATGAAGAAATATTTTTTAGAAAATATTTCGAGTAAGAGTTTGAAGGCGAGACCCATAGAAACCCGGCTTGCTGTTTACAAGCAGTTGAAGAGTGATATGGGAAGCATCGAACTAAAGAAAATTGAAATTGTTTCTGAATCGATGGTATCGGCAGTTGTTTATACTCAAAAAAAAGAGTGGTTTCAATTTTTATTCGAACTTGATACCGAGATGTCGAATAAGATCTTAAGTATCCGCATCGAGGATACGGATGAACCGCAATCTTCAAGCTCTGCAAAATTGTCGGAAACAGAAGCTTTGCAATCAATCATAAAATATCTCGATGAAGAAACATCGAAAGATCAATTCTCGGGTGTAGCTTTGATTGCTAAAAACGGCAAACCGATTTTTAAACGTGCTTACGGAGAGGCGAATAAAGAATTCAACGTACGTAATCGACCAGATACAAAATTCAATCTCGGATCTATAAATAAAATATTCACTCAGATTGCGGTTGGTCAGTTATATGAGCACGGCAGATTGTCATTTAACGATCCTATCGTAAAATATATTCCCGAATATCCGAACAAAACTGCGGCAGAGAAAGTAACTATCCGTCATCTGCTCGATATGTCGTCGGGGATTGGTGATTTCTTTGGTGAGAAATTTGATAGCACACCGAAAGATCGTTTTCGTACTCTCGGTGATTTCCTGTCGATGTTTGCCAATGACTCGTTAACCTTTGAACCCGGAACTCAACGGCAATACTCGAATGGTGGATATATCGTTTTAGGTCTGATCATCGAAAAGGTCTCCGGACAAAGTTACTACGATTATGTTAAAGAGCATATTTTTAAAATTGCCGGTATGCCAAATACAGATTCGTACGAAACGGATATCCCCATCCCGAATCTTGCTGAGGGATATACACGAGACAGTTTGAATCGGCTGTGGCGAAAAAATATATATACCAGACCTGCCCTGGGGAGCTCTGCAGGCGGAGGTTATTCAACGGTCGAAGACTTACTTTCGTTTGTCTCAGCGCTTGAAAAAGGGATTCTCTTTAAGGAAAAAGACACATGGAATATTCTGAAGGGTGAACCTGTGAACAAGGATGATAAAAAACAGGGAGGTATGGGAATTTTTGGCGGAGCTCCTGGTATAAATTCAGGTATCGAAACTGATATTGGAAAAGGGTACAGTGCTATCGTGATGTCGAATTACGATCCACCCACGGCGATGAAGGCAATGAAAAAGATTCGATCATTCCTCAGCGCTGTCCATTGAACATTATAAGATGAACAATTAAGATTATTCCATACCGCTTGATTACGCTTTTTATAAAGGTAC
This sequence comes from Ignavibacteriales bacterium, assembly GCA_016214905.1. Lineage (NCBI taxonomy): Bacteria > Pseudomonadati > Ignavibacteriota > Ignavibacteria > Ignavibacteriales > Ignavibacteriales bacterium. The sequence goes on from JACRMQ010000006.1 coordinate 217,724, forward strand.
GATATTAGAATAACAATGCGACTCGCATTTTGTGTGAGTCGCATTTTATATATTTGGAATTTTCACGATGTTAGAAACGTCGACCGCCGCCGCCACCGCCGCGTCGACCACCACCGCCACCGAATCCACCTCTTCCGCCACCGCCTCTGCGACCACCGCCGCCACCACGTTCTTCTCGTGGACGAGCTTCGTTCACAACAATTGCCTTGCCATCTAATGGCTTGCTGTTGAGAGCTTTCATTGCCGCTTCTGCTTCTTCCTTCTTAGGCATTTCAACGAAACCAAAACCTTTGGATTCTCCGCTAAACTTGTCTTTGATGATTTGGATACTTTTTATTTCACCAAATGCCTGGAATTCTGCGCGCAAGTCGTCTTCACTTACTCCGTGCGACAAATTGCCTACAAATAAATTCATATACAACTCCTATAGTTAGTTTTAATTAAGCAATACCCTGGTGCAGAACTCAGGTTTACCTCCACCGGATAATGCACTTGTTAATATATGAAAAGATTCTGAGAAACCAATAACAAATCTTTCAATTTTTAGTATAATTCCAAAAATAACCAAAATTAATCGAAAATAGCCATATTCATCTGTGATTTTTGACCGATTCCGGATTAAGACGCAATTGTTGGATCTTTCCATAGTTTAACGATCGCCAAATCCATTCAACAGGGCCAAATCGGTATTTGCTAAGCCACCAGTTGCTAAATCCTATTTGGAAAATGAACATACCGGTCGAAAGTAAAATTCCGGACGCAGGTTCTATTTGACCATACAATCCGAAACCGTAACCGTAAAAAATTGTCGTGAAGAAAATTGAATGAAACAAATAATTAGTGATAGCCATTCTGCCAACATATCCTATTGGTCTAAATATTTTATTCCACCTGGTGTGTTGAATGAGAATAATTATCACTATTGCATACCCGAAAGTTAGCAACGGCACACTGAATACATTTAAACAAAGGGTCGCGAGTTTTATTAGCGGATGAGTATTGTCGTGAGGGAAAGACAATTCATCAGCGGTTACGCGTAAAAATTGTCCAGCAAATCCAATCGCTAAAAACCACCACATAAATTTTTTCAATTGAGGAATATATTGTTTTATGTTTTGAATGATTTTATTTTTCCACAGGAATAAACCAAACACCATCATCGAAAAAGCACGGGTCGTGAACGAGTCAAGTCCGCTTACATAAAAATGCACAACTTCTGTTGCCCTGTAGCCGGTGATTTGTGAAAATGATCCTTTACCGTAAATGAATAATTGATGCATTGCCAGCGAATGATAATTCGTTGACCCCTCGTCAGTGTAGTTGTTTGATGCTATCATCTCGATTATCTTTTTTATCACTGGGATGATTATCGGAATTGAGATAGATACTATTGAATAAATAAGTAACCGATTCGGGGGATGATTTCGGATTATCAGGAGGATGAATCCAAGCACTGAATAAATGACCAAAACGTCGCCTGACCAAATTAGAAATCCGTGGATTAGCCCAATGAAGAAAAGTGCCACCAACCGTCTTGAATATAACGATAAAAAATCGGTATTGCGTGATTTAGATCGCTCCATCATAATCGAAAAACTAATCCCGAAAAGCAGAGCGAATAAATGGTAGAATTTGTCTTTCACGAAAAAAACAGTGAACCAATTGGCTAATACATCCATTGTACCGGGCCATGGATGAGTTGAGACATCGAACATTTTGGTTGGCAAACTGAAGATTACAATATTCATCAGGAGGATTCCGATTATTGAAATTCCTCTGAGTATATCAATATAATCGAGACGTTCTGTTGTTGCGGTGGGTGTTATCGTTTCCAAATAGTGAATATCTTTATTAGTGAATGGATGAGCTATTTAGTGAATGCCTGGTTGCGTATCATTTTTGTCATGTCGTACGGTGCCGGTTCACCACCTAAATATCTATGGAACCAATCCAGGTGAGCATTATAGTACAATGGCATCGACTTCACACTTGAGGGCCAATGTCCGTCGTTTGGGAATACTATGAGACGTGAATCAACATTCATTTTTTGCAGATGTGTAAAAAATTCCAAACTTTGGGTATATGGAACTCTATAGTCACGTTCGCCGGTTATAACTAAGCATGGTGTTTTAAAATTTTTCACAAAATTATTCGGAGATAATTTCTGATATAAATCTGATTCCCATGGCGATCCACCCAAATCCCATTCAGGGAACCACAATTCTTCAGTGGCGCCGTGCATTGCTGTTAAATTGTAAACTCCCATCATAGAAACGATTGCTTTGAACCGGTCTGTATGTCCCTCAAGCCACATCATCATGTAACCACCATACGACCAACCCATTGCACCCATTCGGTCTTTATCAACCCATGGAATATTCTCTAACGAATCTGCAACTGCCATAATATCCTGATAGACTGTTCCACTCCAATCTTTTGAAATTGCAGCGGTGAATTCTTGTCCGTAACCTGTAGAACCGTGCGGATTTGGAAACGCAACAATATATCCTGAGCCCGGATATACTTGCCAGTCTCCGCGGAATGCATCAGCCCATTGCGATTGAGGACCACCATGAACATTCAAAATCAACGGATATTTTTTTGAAGGATTAAAGTTATGAGGTTTGACCACGAAAGTGTGTATCTTTTTTCCGGTCGGTGACTCTATCCACATTTCTTCCGCCGGGCGAATATCTACCTGATCAGCGACTTCTTTGTTCAGGAATGTTAGCCTTTTTATATCTTTTCCATCTGTTGAACAACTCCAAATCTCCACTGGTTCGCCAACAGCACGTCTTGCTACTATGAACTTTTTACCATTCGATGATAAAGAGAATGCATCGATTGTTTTCATATCCACCACTTTGGATATTGGTTTTGATTTTATTTCAACTTTGAAAATAGGGACATGTCCTTCTACCTGTGCGGTAAAATAAATATTTTTCGAATCAGGTGACCAGACGAAATCATTTACCCAATTATCGAATTTATCGGACAACCTTGTTAGTTCGCCAGTTTTCCGATTACAGAGACCGATACTGAATCTGTCTGCTTCGTATCCCGGAATGGTCTGATATTTATAGGCAATATATTTGCCATCGGGCGAATATTGCGGATTACCGTCGTATGCTTTATTCTCCAGGGTCAGGTTTTTTAATTCATTGTTCTCAAGTGATAGAATAAATAAATCTTTGTTCGTTGATTCGGCCTGATCAACATCATGGTTAGAAACGAAGCAGATTTCTTTTCCGTCAGGGGAAAAAGTGAAACCAATACCGCCTTGTTCCCATGCGGGGGAATCGAAATTACCGGGGGTGAGATCGGAATACAATTTTGTATCGAAATCATATTTTATGATATGTGTTTTTTTACCGTCTTTCCAATCTGTCCAGTGGCGATACAATAACTCATCAGCCATGTGTGCTTGAATAGGACCGTTATGCATTGTGCTATCTGTATATTTATTGCAATCTCCTGAGATCGGACAATCAGGGAATACATCGCTTGCGAACAGGAGCGTGTTGTTGAGAGGAGATATTTCCGCGTCTGAAATTCCCATCGGAAAATCAGTAATCTGGTTCGGTTCTCCGCCTGTGGTTGAAATTTCCCAGAGTTGCGGACCGTTTTTCCGTGTTGAAACAAAATAAATATTTTTTGAATCGGCAGACCAACGCGGGTGATTATCAGCAGCTGAATGATCAGTGAGTTTTGTTGGGTTGGTTCCATCGACAGACATTATCCAAATATCTTGGTTGGATTTTCCCTTCTCCAGAAAATTTTCTGTTACAACATACGCGATCATATTCCCGTCGGGAGAGATTTGAGGATCGCTGACACCTTTCAATTTATAAAGATCTCCAATCGTGAAAGCGCCCTTTTGTCCCATCGCTATAATTGAATAAGAAATTAAAACAAGCAGTACGAAAATCTTTTTCATAAAAACTCCATTAAGCTAATATAAAAAGGTAATGAAAATCAGAGAGAATATACGGATTTCTGAGGATGGATTCAATTCCGATCCACCCTCAGAAATTGGGGAGATATTCTAGGGGGATAGAAACAAATCTATTACAATCTTATCAAGAATATTCAACTGTAACGATCCCTATTCCAAAAAATTCATCGACAGGAGCAAAAGGAGAAATGGTTGGATTTCCACCGATATATATTATCGCACGCTCGCCGTTGTTCGGAAAATTGAACCTAAAGCCATTCTCAGGATTAAAAAAATGATAATTTCCATTAACCGGATTAAATAAGCTTCCGGAGAGATGATCATAAGTCATGTTGACAACGCCACTTCCTTCATTTTTTGGAAATAATTTTCGCGGAAGCGAGAAGGTGACGAATATTTGAGCGTTCGGTATTCCATCAATTTCAATCAGTGCGGGTGAGAACGATTCCTCTCCATTGAATCTATTAATGTTTTCTGCCACTCCGTTTTCAATTGCGATTGCTTCATATGAAATTCCCGGGATCAGATTTTCGTAAGTTGCCCCGTTGACAACTCCAACTACCAGCGGTGCTTGAACTATTGTGACCGAAAAATCAACAACACCTAATTCCTGAGCAAAGCTCAGATCGACTACTATAAAAAGGAACAGCAAAGCTAATATTTTTCTCGTCATTATTTTCACACCTCATTAAACTGTCGAAATATTTTGACAAAATATGTGGAGAAAAATAAAGACCGGATGTTAATCTAATCACCCTTGGTGTGGTGGATCACGCGATTTTGTATGCCCGCTGATCGGATGATAAATGGAAGGATAGTACTTTGATTAGTCTTTCATTTTTGAAAAATGTTAAGCTTTTCCTGAAGTGTGCCCGGTGTCAATCCTATGAAAGCTCTACTTTCTTTGAGAAATGGAGGAATATAATCAAAATAATTATATAAGGATCATCTGGTAGTATATTAATATCCTGAAAAGATAGCTATAATTGATCTAAATTATTTTTCAATTTTGTATAAGACTCTTTGAAATTGGTCAACTTATTTCGTTCTTTTTCCACAACATCCTTCGGAGCCCTGCTTACGAATTGATCGTTCGATAATTTATTCTCAATTCCCTGAATCATATTTTCGATATGCTTTAATTCTTTTTCAATCCGTTCTTTCTCCGCAGCAGTGTCTATGATGCCTTCCAGGGGAATAAATATTTCACCTCCTGCAACAACGGCGCTTGCTGCTTGATTGGGTTTTGTTCCATCGGTAGAAGAGGTAATATTATTGACACGTGCCAAGCGTTGAAAATATTTCTGATATCGTTTGATTATATCTTCTTTGGTCTTATCGGTGAATTTAAGTATCAGCGATATTTCTTTTGAGGGTGGAACAGTCAATTCACCGCGAACATTTCGTATGCTGTTGATCGCGTTTTGCACATATTGCATTTCTTCTTCTGTATTTTTATCGATCCATCTTTTATCAAATTTTGGAAATGGAGAAATCATTATGGAAGAACCAGCCGGACGTTCAGAAAGATGCTGCCATAATTCTTCGGTTACAAATGGCATAAAAGGGTGCAACAATCGTAATGCCTCATCAAAAATTAAAATCGCACGGTCGAGAGTGATTGATTTTATCTCATCCGACTCTGTTCCATACAACCTTCCTTTGATCATTTCAACATACCAATCGCAGAAGTCATGCCACAAAAAATCATATAACATTTTTGTAGCAATGTTTATATCGAACGAATTAAGCGCAGATGTTAATTCTGAAATTGTTGAATTTAGACGTGACAGAATCCAGCGATCGGCGAGATCAAGATGGAGGTCGGAAATTTTTGCAACCGAATCGGTGGTTGATGAAATATTTTCTGCTAATTGAGATTTGTTCATGAGGAGAAATCTGCCCGCGTTCCAAATCTTATTTGCAAAATTTCTTCCTAGTTCACACTTTTCATTTGAATACAGCACATCTTGTCCGAGGGGGGCAAGGTAAAGTACGGTGAATCGCAATGCATCGGCTCCGAATTCCGAAATCACATCTAATGGATCGGGCGAATTGCCGAGAGACTTGCTCATCTTTCTTCCCTGCATGTCACGTATCAAGCTGGTGAAATACACGTCCTTGAATGGAATTTTTTGTTCTATGGATAACCGTGGGGAACCATCAACGTGCGGGATTTCACCCATCACTTCTATACCTGCCATCACCATTCTCGCAACCCAAAAGAAAATTATGTCGGGTGCGGTAACGAGTGTGTCTGTCGGATAGAAGTATCGAAGGTCTTTATTGTCGTGAGGCCAACCCAGAGTTGAAAAGGGCCAGAGCCATGATGAAAACCATGTATCGAGAACGTCATCATCCTGTCGAAGGTTCGTTGAACCGCAATGTGGACATTTTCCCGGAGCGGTTTTTGAGACGATCGGTTCTTTGCATTCGATTTTACATTCTGTATCACCGACACAATACCAAACCGGGATTCGATGACCCCACCAAAGTTGCCGGGAGATGCACCAATCACGAATATTATTCATCCAATGTTCGTACGTTTTTGTCCAACGGTCGGGATGAAAATGAATATATCCTTCTGTTACAGCTTGCAGTGCCGGTTGGGCGAGCGGTTTCATTTTTACAAACCATTGGTCAGATAAATATGGTTCGATTACTGTATCGCATCTGTAACAACGGCCGATGTTATTAGTGTACGGATCGATCTTAACCAGCAATCCGGATGATTCAAGATCTTTAACAACCGCCTTCCGAGCTTCAAACCTGTCCATTCCTATGAATTTTTGAGGCACATTATCGTTCAACCGGGCTGAGATATCAAAAATATTTATGAACGGCATCTGATTTGAAGCATCGGTGTGTTCATTAAATCTCTGGGCAATCCAATAATCGTTCGGGTCGTGAGCGGGAGTTACTTTTACCATCCCTGTACCGAATTCGGGATCTACAATTTCATCGGCGATTATAGGAATTTCTCTGTCAGAAATTGGCAGTAGAACTTTCTTGCCAATCAAATGTTGAAATCGCTTATCCTTTGGATTTACAGCAACCGCTGTATCGCCTAGCATTGTTTCAGGACGCGTTGTGGCGACTGTTGCATAATCGTTCGATCCGATAATGGGATATTTGATATACCACAAGCTGCCGCTTTGCTCTGTGAAATTCACTTCATCGTCACTTATAGCCGTGTGATCCTTCGGGCACCAGTTAATTATATATTTTCCTCGATATATCAATCCATTATTGTATAGACGAACGAAAATTTCCTGGACGGCTTCTGACAATCCCTCGTCCATCGTGAAACGTTCACGATCCCAATCGCATGAGGTTCCTAATTTTTTCAATTGTTTAATAATTGTATGCCCGTACTGTTCGCGCCATTGCCATACTTTATCAACAAAATTATCTCTCCCTAAATCGTGACGGGTTTTACCTTCCTTCGCCAATGATTTTTCAACTACATTTTGAGTCGCTATACCTGCATGATCTGTCCCGGGCATCCAAAGAGTTTCATAACCTTCCATCCGTTTCCAGCGGATGAAAACATCCTGAAGAGTATTGTTCAGAACATGTCCCATCGTTAATATACCGGTGATATTTGGCGGGGGTATCACGATTGTATAATGTTTTTTTTCGGCCTTCGCTGTAGCACGGAAGAAACCATTATCTTCCCAGTAAGAATACCATTTCGCTTCAGCTTCGTTGGGGTTAAATGCTTTTGGAATTTCGGGCATAATAGAGATAGTTATTAAATAAATTGATGAAAAATAATAAATGTATTATGAAATTATTTGACGACAAATGATCGGGTATACTCGCTGGAATTATTAACCTTGTCTTTTATCGATAGGTGTAATTGATGTCTTCCGATGGTTAACTGTGTGTCTCCATAGTAGAATGCGCGATGATGCTCACCATCGATTTCAGGAATAATAGGCACATCATCAATGTACATTTTTATTTCGTCGGTATCAACGCCCGATAAATTATCGTAGTAACGAAATGATATGTTTAAGAACCTCTTAGGCGCCGAAACTTTTACCCGGCCCAATGAAGGTGGATTTTCGTCTTTCAGAATTGTTATATCTCCAAGTGTCCTGGTGAGCATCGCGCTAAGCGTATTATCAGTCGAATCGATCGTCGAACTGTGGAAAACCCAGCCGCCATTTAATCGGTAAAAAATCCCTATTTTCTGATCTTCTTTGATTAGTGGTAGTGATACTTTAATACCTCTATGAAGTAATATATCTGTAGGTGTAAGTGAATATATTACCGAGCGAGCATTTTTTTGTTGATCTATGTTAAATATTAATGGAGTATAAACAGAACCGGAATCAAACTTGATTTTAATTTCGCCATTCAATGCAGAAAACTCACCGGAGGTTTTTGGTGAGATAACAAAAAACGACATCTCTGAAGCTGCTTCGGATGATTTCCCATTCACTTCTCCATTCACTTTTAAACTGCGAATTCCTTGATATGATGTTGAAGGGGTAAATGTTCCTTCGTACTTGGATAGGTCGATAGGATTTACAGGCACTATTTGATTCGTTGCTCCTTCGGTAACTAATACTTCCGGTGGTTCAGTGAAAACGCCCGGAGTGGTAATAGTGATAACAATTTTGGTCGAGATAATTTTCCAATCAACAAAGATAGTTCTGGGTGGTCCGAACGGTTTTTTGACGAAATGATAGAGCGGATTGGAGCGAGATCCATTTTTAGTTTCTGCTACAACACGAACCACATCATACGGTTTTAAATTAATCGGGAGCTCGATGATTGAATCGCGACTGGAAAATCTGGTCTTGTCCAAAGTATGTATTGTCCAATTAGTTTGATATGTTCGTTTACCGGAAACGACAAACTGGTTGATTGAGCCCGATTGTGATGATGATATGGAAATTTGGTTGAGATCGAAATCGGAAAATTCGATTTTTGGACTGTGGTTAGCGAAAATTTTTCCATGCAGTTCGCTTTCGTTTCCTTGTATATCTGCGACAGTTATTTTGTAGTCGTGCTCACCCTCTGTGAGTCGATCTGTGTGGATGATTCCCGTACCGTTCGGTTGGTGATTGAAAAACGGTAACGAATTTCCATCGGAGATATATAATTTTTGAAAACGCCCAAGCCCTCCAAGCAGAAGAGGGAGGTCGTAATGTAAATCGATTTGTTTAGTTTCAAGTTGAGGTACGCGATTCAACTCCATGAAATAATAAAGTGAATCATCGATATAAAACTTCATTCGATAAATACCGGTTTCCCTCCAATTTCCATTGGAACGATCCTCAGCATCGATGCCGAATCCGATATCGCCATGAATTCTTATTGTTTGTGGTATGATGTATGAACCATGCCGCTTCGGTATCCGGCTGAAAAATTTTGGCTCAGCGTTGTTATTGACAATGGAATTATGTGAAAGCGGCGAAACAACCACTCGTCTAATGAATGGGGGAAGGTTATCAGGGATATTGTATCTGCTGATCAACAAAGGATTTACCGGATTTAAATTTTCGTCTCTTATTTCAAAGTGAAGATGAGGAGGACCAAATCCCGTATCTCCGGTATAAGCAATCACTTCACCCTTGTCAACTTGCAAAGAGTTCGGTTCAAGTTTCAGGTCGATTGAATATGTTCCTTTACGATATTGTTCCTTTGAAGAAACCTCGGTAATTTTTTTACTGAAAGATTTCAAATGAGCATAGGTACTGACATAACCGTCTGGATGTTTAATGAACAACATTTTTCCGTATCCATTCGGCATAATCCAAATTCTTTCAACATATCCTTCACGAACGGAAAAAACATTGTATCCGGTTTGTCCGTTCGTGCTAATATCGATTCCCCCATGGAAGTGTTTCGTTCGGTATTCGGCGAACGAGGAAGTTATCCGGTCGCTTGCATCCGTGGGCCAGAGATACTGAGATAAATCGGTTTTCACACTATCAAAGTCACAGCACTTGAGGATAGTCTTGGGCGTTACCGGAATATTTTCGGTCTCTCTATTCGATGAAGGATGTACAGAAATATTCAATAATCCGATCAAACAAGTCAAAGCTCTTATTGCCAAATGTTTAACGAGCAAAATTATTATTCTCCTGTAACTTCATGTACAATTTTTCCGATTCCTTCTATCTCAGCTTCGATGATGTCTCCGGGTTTCGCTTCGGATACCCCTTCCGGTGTACCTGTAAATATGAGATCTCCTTTTTCGAGTGATATATATTTTGAAATATATTCAATTATCTGCGGGATCGAGAAAATCATATTCCCGGTATAGCCATTTTGCCGAACTTCTCCGTTTACCCGACAAATCATACGTAAATTGTGCGGATCGGGAATATTAGAAATAGGAGCTATATCGGATAACGGCGCCGATGTATCGAATCCTTTCGCCAATGTCCATGGTAATCCTTGCTTTTTCGCTTCAGACTGCAAGTCTCGCAAAGTCATATCAAGTCCAACAGCATATCCGACCACATGGTCGTAAGCATTTTTTTTAGAAATGTTTTTCCCATTTTCACCAATCGCGACAACAAGTTCGATTTCGTGATGCATTTCTTTTGAAATCGATGGCCGAATGATTTTTTCGTCACCAATTATAACTGCTGTCGCAGGTTTCATGAATATCACCGGTTGTTTTGGTGCCGTGGCGTTCATTTCCTTCGCATGTTCGAGATAGTTTCTGCCCAGGCAAAGAATTTTTTTCACTTCGACAGATTCAGTTGACCCTATTATTTTGATTTTTTTCATATAGTAATTTTAAAATATCTAAAATTTAGTTAAAAATGATGATTGTTGCAAGGAATTGTGACGAAATATCACTTAAATCTTGCTTTATTTAAAATAAAATGATTATATTAATCGAAATTAATTCATAAAAAGATAGGATTCGCTTGGTAAAACGTTATGAACAAGCGGGAGTTAACATAGATGCCGGTGATGATTTCGTCAAACGCATCAAAGATAATGTTGCAACAACCTTCTCAGATGCTGTATTATCGGGTATAGGAGCATTCGGCGGATTCTATGACGCGAAATTCGGAAAAATTCAAGAACCTGTTCTTGTCTCGAGCGTTGATGGCGTTGGGACAAAATTAAAAGTCGCATTCCTTCTCGATAAGCATGATACAATCGGTCAAGACCTTGTTAATCATTGTGTCAACGATATTGCCGTTTGCGGCGCCCAACCATTATTTTTCTTAGATTATTTTGCAACAGGCAAACTGAAACCTGCAGTTGCCGAAAGCGTAGTTGCCGGTATGGTGAAAGCATGTCGTGAAAACGGTTGTGCTTTGATAGGTGGAGAAACAGCTGAAATGCCTGGATTTTATCGTGATGATGAATATGATATAGCAGGTACAATTGTTGGAGTTGCTGACAGAAAAAAAATATTCGATGCTAAAAAAGTAAAAGCTGGCGACGTGCTGATAGGTTTACCTTCCAACGGACTTCACACGAACGGATATTCGTTAGCACGCGAAGTATTATTTGAACGGTATGAAGTCGACGACTATATCGATGAACTTGGATCAACAATTGGCGAAGCATTGTTGAAGGTACATCGTTCCTATCTGAAAGCGATTGGCCTAATATCTCCCTTAGCCGAAGTTCACTCGTTTGCTCATATAACAGGCGGAGGGATTGTTGGAAATACCAAACGAGTAATCCCTAATGGCTGTTCTCTCAAAATCGATTGGAATCGTTGGGAGCGGCCAGCAATCTTCCGGGTGATTCAAAAAACCGGAAATGTACCGGAAGATGAAATGCGGAAAGTTTTTAATTTGGGGGTTGGAATTGTTATAATTACTTCGAAGCGCGGCGTGGATAAAATCATGGAAACTTTACATGAGGCAGGTGAGGTGCCTTTTATTCTTGGTGAAGTAGTTCAGGATCAAGAAAAAATCAATCACCTGAAGAGGACACGTTGAAAGAACCGAAAAACACTGAGAACGTCAAAGAAAAAGTTCAAGGGGTTGTACATGGTACAGGTTTACTGCAAAAATTAAATACCATACATGACGTAGCTTCGAAATTTGATAATACAAAATCGCGTGAAGAAATTCTGAATATCTTACGCTCTGAAGCAAAATGGCTGCTCACTTATGATGTTTGTTTTGTATCTTTGTTGAATCAGACTCGAACACATTACGCGATATATTCCATTTCACAGATCGCCGATGCGAGCGAACTCGATCATAAACATTTTCTTATTGATGAAGGAATTCCGGGTTGGGTGGTGAAAAATCAAGCATCGTTTATCGGAGAAATAGAATCGGCACTTAAATTTAGCCATGCCATTGAAGGACGATTGCAGGATCTCGGCATTCGGTCGATACTTGTTGTTCCGATGAAAACCGGTAATGAAGTGATCGGATCATTGACGTTCGGTTCACTGAAACCACATCTGTACACCGAAGCGGACGCCGCAATCGCTCAGTTGATGGGATTGTATGTCGCGACATCCTTAAAAGATGCTTCCATATTTGAAGACACGAGGAAACGTATCAATCAAATTGAATTGATCAATAACATATCGCGGCAAATGAGTTCGACTCTTCAACTGGATGAATTGTTAAAAACCGCTGCATCGATGGTTCAAAAGACATTCAATTATTTTGACGTTACTGTTTTTCTTCGTACCGATGACAGTTCGTTCGTTGAGCTGGCAGCGCATTCGGGAAGTTTCATAGATTTTCTACCGCATGGTTATAAGCAAAGCATCGATAGCGGCTTAATCGGTTGGGTTTTTAAAAATGGTGAGAAGATTTTATGCAACGATGTTCTTCAAGATGAACGGTATATTGCATACGAATATCACAACACACGATCCGAACTGACTGTTCCGATTATGATTGATAAAGATGTTGTTGGCGTTTTGAATATTGAAGATACAAAACTCCACGCGTTCGATGAAACTGATGTTGTTGTTTTAGAAACACTCTCGGATCAGCTCGGGAGTGCAATGAAGAATGCCAAGCTGTATGACGAGATACGCAAAGCGAATATCAAGTTGACTGAGCTCGACAAGATGAAATCTGAATTTCTCGGAATTGTTTCGCACGATTTTCGTTCACCTCTCTCCAGTATCATACTTGCCGGACGTGCATTGTTGAAAAATGAAGCCGTTGAACAAGCCCCACGCATCAAAGAATATTTGCAGATTATAGTCGATCAGGCGAATCGCTTGAACCAATTAGCCGAAGATACTTTATCAATTACGAAAATCGAATCCGGGCAATTAAATTATTTTTTCAAAATTGTCAATATAGAACGGTTAGTTCAGGATGCTATTTCCATGGTTCGCTATACAGCGAGGCACAAGGTTGAATACAAAATTGATCCAAATGTCGCATTCATTAAAGGTGATCAGACGAAACTTCGGCAAGTCATTCAAAATTTAGTCAGTAACGCGGTTAAATATTCACCCCGCGGTGGGTTGGTTAAAATAACTATCGATGATTTATCACCGGAGCAATTATTGGTATCTGTATCCGATCAGGGAATTGGGATTCCACGCGATCAGATTGGAAAATTATTCCAAAAATTTTCAAGGGTAGAAACAGGACAGTCGCGGGAGATTAAAGGAGCCGGTTTAGGGCTTTGGATATGCAAAGAGATTGTCGAAGCCCACGGCGGAAAAATTTGGGTCGAGAGTGATGAAGGAAACGGTTCTGTGATGAAATTTACTTTAAATAAAGCTCAAGACGGAATAAGTTGATTTTGTAGAAAGAATCTCTCTACGATTGAATGTATCAGAGGCAGTGGGCAGTTAATGTCCACTGCCTTTTAATTTAGATTTAGGTACAACATTCCATAATTTCAACATCAACATGGCACCCACAACGGCAAATCCTATCATGCTTGGACCCCAAACTCCCCAGCCGTATGAATCAAGGAGATATCCCATCCCGTAACCCATAATCGAACCACCCACATATTGCATTCCATCAAACAAACCCGCAGCGGTGGCTCCGGCACGCTTACCACCGAAGTCCATGGACGCCGTTCCGGATAACATTGAATGTACCATAGATATCGCGAACGAATTTAAGATGAACGCGGCAATTACAAGATCTAAACTTGGTGCAATCCACACAATTGTTAAGCTGATAATTTGACATGCATATCCAATAAATGCAACAGGTGGTCTGCGTGCTTTAAATAATTTATCGGACATCATTCCCGCTGCGAATGCTCCACCAACTCCGGCAAGCACGATGGCTAACGCGTTTCTTTGAAATATTGGATTATCGAGCCGAAGGTTCTGAACTTCCTGCATATATCTGGGGAACCATTCTTCGAAACCTTTTCTTACGAGGCCTGTGCAAAATTCGGCGATGGCAATTGTTATCGTTATCGGATTTGTAAAAACTTTTTTTGCCACGTAACTAAAAGTTACTTTTTCGGTATCACCGCTTGTTGCATCTTGCGGATCAAAATCGGGTAGACCTGAATCTTTAGGTGTATCTTTAACGAATAAGAAAGTCATGAAGGCGAAGAAAGCGGCAAAAATCGCCGGTAAGAAAAATTTCCACTGCCATGGTAAAAGAACCACGAACGGTATTGTCATGAGTGCGTACACTCCGAATCGTCCCATCTGTATCATCGATCCGAAGATGGCTGAAAATACACCACGCTCGCTAACGTGGAACCATGCCGAATTGACTTTGATTATCGCCAATGCGCTGTACGATTGAAAGTACATGTTAAGCGTCCAGACTGTTGCGAAATATCCGAGTAATAATGTTCCTGTTCCAAGAAATCCGAGATAAGCGCCAACACCGAACGCAATATTGAAACCAAAGGCACCTATCGTTCCTATTAACATAGCTTTTCTTCCACCTATCCGATCGGCGAGGGGACCGTTGAACATCGCGGAGAGTCCATAAAAAAGAGTGGCGAATGTGATGATTGAACCGATCTCGGTTTTAGAAAATCCGTAGGTGTCTGATAAATCTTTGTTCGCGAATGCAAAATTATACCGCGCCATGTACATTGAAGCATAGGTTAAACCAAGCGTAGCCCAGTTCAATGCCCGACGCTGTTTGAATTCAGCAGTATGGTTTAGTTCATGTTTTTTAAGTATCGACATAAATTATCCTTTTGTTAATACTTGTGGAGATAAATTTTCGGATAAATAGAGCAGTGTAAAGATATGCTCCGATAGAAGAGTCACTCTTAATATTGCCACAATATATGAATTCTTTTTTAAAATAGCGAGTTCAATTATAGAAATTATTGGCACCAAAATTATTTCTAAAAAGTCTTGAATTTCATTGTAAGAATGAGTACATTTTAACGCTATTAATACTGCATTTATTATCGCGCGAGGATATCAATGAGATTAGATCGTTTAATACAAGTTTTGCTTCCACATGATGAAAAGTTCTATGCTTTTTTTGAAGAATCTGCCCAAAACTTGGTGGATGCCTCAAAAAAATTACATGAACTGCAAACCTGTTCTCCGTCGGAACATCAGAGAATTATGGATGAGATACACGATTTTGAACATCGTGGTGATGCCGTAACACATAAAATTTATGCAGAACTGAATGCCACTTTTGTGACTCCGTTTGACCGTGAGGATATCCACTTGCTTGCTTCTGCCCTTGATGATGTAATGGATTTAATAGACGGTACTGCATCGCGATTTGTTTTGTATAAAGTATCCAAATGCACTTCTGCTATGAAAAACCTGATGGAAATTTTATATAATTCGATTCTTGAATTACAAAAAGGTATATCGTTGCTTCGGGATTTCCGGAAAGCCGATGAGCTTCAGAAAATTCTTAGGAAGGTAAATGAATTCGAGAACCAGGCCGATTCTGTTTTCGATAGAGCGATAGCCGATCTGTTTGAAAATGAAAAAGATCCCGTACAGATAATCAAACTAAAAGAAATATATGTCGTTTTAGAAACTGCTACGGATGCATGCGAAGACGCGGCAAATGTTATGGAGGGTTTACTTATCAAACATGGATAAATATTCTAGAATAATATGCTGACACTTGTTGTCATAATTGTTTTCATTGCGCTTGTCTTCGATTTCCTGAATGGATTTCATGATTCTGCAAATTCAATCGCAACTATCGTATCCACGCGAGTATTGACTCCGCGTAAAGCGGTGATGTGGGCGGCATTTTTCAACCTCGTTGCCGCTTTCATGTTCGATGTTCATGTAGCAAAAACACTCGGCAAAGGTTTGATTGAACTTAACGTCGTTTCAGAATATGTAATTATGAGCGGTTTGATCGGCGCTATTGTCTGGAATATTATCACCTGGTATTTCGGGTTGCCAACCAGTTCCTCTCATGCTTTAATGGGCGGGTATGCAGGAGCTGCTGTAGCGAAAGCCGGATTAGGCGCTATATTATTCGGAGGATGGACGAAAACTTTGATCTTTATTATCCTTGCACCGATGATGGGTATGATAATGGGATTTCTACTGATGCTCGCTTTAACGTGGATATATCATGATAGACCATCAGTAAAGATAAATCAGCGGTTCCGGAAATTACAATTGATGTCTGCGGCTCTGTATAGTTTGGGACACGGAACCAACGATGCTCAGAAAACTATGGGCATTATTACCGGATTACTGGTAACAGCCGGATTTTTACAAACTTTTGAGGTGCCATTCTGGGTCATTCTGTTATCTCACTTCGCCATCGCACTCGGGACTTTGTTCGGTGGTTGGAGAATAGTAAAAACTATGGGACAAAAAATAACAAAACTAAAACCATCGGGTGGTTTCTGCGCCGAAACCGCCGGCGGCATCACACTCTTGATAACTGCCTGGGGTGGCATCCCCGTTAGCACAACTCATACGATCACCGGTGCTATCATGGGTGTTGGGGCTACAAAACGTTTATCGGGTGTTAGGTGGGGACTTGCAGGCAACATCATCATTGCTTGGATTCTCACAATCCCCGCATCTGCCATGGTGGGCGCTATAGCTTATGAAATCACTCTCCTGTTTATCTGATATTTTTACCTCAGACTGAACTATTCTTTTTTATTGATATTTTGATTTTTTTGAAGTTCTTTTTGTTGGTGTAATTCCAATCTACAGTTAACCATGGTAAATAAAGAATCCCAAAGCGTAAGATTTTTCCGATAATGTTGATGGGTTGCTTCAAGCAACTCGATTTTACATTGATAATGCTCTCGAAGCGAGTCTATCTTATGTTTCCACTCAGTAGAATCAAAACCAGAAATTTTTTGATATTCTCCTAATACCAATGAATCTGCAAAATAAGCAACGAAAGTTGATTCCGGCAGAATTCCGGTTGATGGATTCGAATTCTTTGAACATCCATAAACAATGATTAGGAAGCAAAAAACGATATATTTAGAATATTTCATATTATAAAATTGGAATAATAGTATGAATCTTTTGGGATAAAAGCAATTCAAATCCTTGACTTTCAACCCCATTCTTTGTATTTTAAAACTCCAACAAATACAAAATCTGCAATATTTCTAAATCCATTGGAGTTTTATGGCATCAACATCCGATTTTCGAACCGGTTTAACAATACGCATGGATAATGACTTATGGACGATCGTTGAATTTCAACACGTAAATCCGGGTAATTGGCGCGCGTTCGTTCGAGCAAAATTGAAAAGTCTAAAATCTGGCAAAGTAATCGAAACCCGCTTCAGAGCGGGTGAATCAATCGAAGTTGTTCGTATTGAATCAAAAGAATTTCAATATTTATATCACGATGGCACAAGTTACGTTTTCATGGACAAAGAAACGTACGACCAAATTAATGTTGATGAAAAATTAATAGGCGACGGAGCAAAGTTCTTAAAAGAAACCGAGAATATTATTATCAATTTTAACGGAACTGATATAATCTCTACAGAGATACCTTTGAACGTAACATTAAAAATTGTTGAAACGGTTCTAGGGGTTAAAGGTGATACAGCCACCGGTGCCCAAAAGCCCGCTAAAGTTGAAACCGGAGCGGTGATCAATGTTCCTCTCTTCATAAACGAAGGCGACACCATTAAAGTCGATACGAGGACCGGTAGTTATTTAGAACGGGTAAAAATCTAACCAAATCTCTTTATTCACTATATTCAGGAGATCGTATGGATATTACGTATCTGAAAA
Organism: Ignavibacteriales bacterium; assembly: GCA_016214905.1. Taxonomy (NCBI): domain Bacteria; kingdom Pseudomonadati; phylum Ignavibacteriota; class Ignavibacteria; order Ignavibacteriales; species Ignavibacteriales bacterium. The sequence goes on from JACRMQ010000006.1 coordinate 235,807, forward strand.
AATTAGTAAAGATTGTTGAGCAAAGTACGGTTGATGAAATCGAGATCGAAGAGGAGGGTTTAAAAATCCGTGTTGCAAAAAATCCGCATCAAAATTCATCACCCATTCAAATGGTGCACCAACCTCATTTGATCTCTGCTCCGGCACATCAACCTGCGAAAACTGATGTGCAAACCGTAACACCTAACCAGGAGACTGCACCCAAGGTTGAATCAAAACTGATTGAGGTTAAATCTCCGATCGTCGGTACGTTTTATCGCGCACCCGCGCCGGACGCTGATTCTTATGTCGAGGTAGGAACTGTGGTTCAGCCCAAACAGGTTCTTTGCATTATCGAAGCTATGAAATTGATGAACGAAATAGAGTCGGATGTATCGGGTCGGATTGTAAAGATATTAGTTGAAAACGCCAAGCCGGTTGAATATAATCAAACACTATTTTTAATCGAACCGGTTTAATATAATTTTCCAACTATTTCGATTATCAATGAAAGAATATCGTGTTTAAAAAAGTTCTCATAGCGAACCGTGGAGAAATTGCGCTTCGTGTTATTCGCGTTTGTCGTGAACTTGGATTAAAAACTGTTGCGGTTTATTCCGAGGGTGATCGTGAATCGCTACACGTGAAGTTCGCGGATGAAGCTGTGTGCATCGGTCCGCCGCCAAGCAGAGAGAGTTATTTACATATTCCTAGAATAATTTCTGCCGCAGAAATTACAAATGCGGATGCCATTCATCCGGGTTATGGTTTCCTCGCAGAGAATGCTCAATTTTCTGAAATCTGTCAATCACAAGAAATAAAATTTATCGGTCCATCTCCCGAGGCAATAGTTTCGATGGGTGATAAAGCTTTAGCCAAAGATACGATGCGAAAAGCCGGAGTGCCCGTTGTACCCGGCAGCGATGGAGTTATAAGGGATGTGAAAGAAGCTTTCGAAATCGCGAAATCAATCGGTTTTCCTGTCATGGTAAAAGCGACTGCCGGTGGGGGTGGTAAAGGAATGAGAATAGTCGTCGAAGAAAGTGAATTCGAAAAATTATTTCAGATGGCAAGCAATGAAGCCGGTGCAGCTTTTAACAATCCCGATTTGTATATCGAAAAATTTGTGGAGCAACCGAGGCATATAGAAATACAGGTGTTTGGTGATCAATACGGTAATGCCATCCATCTGAATGAACGTGATTGTACCATACAAAGACGTCATCAAAAACTTGTAGAAGAATCTCCATCACCCATAGTCGATCCCAAAATGCGGCTCGCCATGGGAACCGCTGCCATCAAAGGTGCCAAAGGAGTGAGGTACGAAGGTGCCGGAACAATAGAATTTATTGTCGATAAGAATAAAAATTTTTACTTCATGGAGATGAATACCCGTATTCAGGTTGAACATCCGGTTACCGAACAAGTCACAGGTATGGACTTAATTAAACTGCAAATCGAAATTGCCATGGGTGAGAAGTTGCGCAAGAAAGAATTTAAACCGCGCGGTCACGCGATTGAATGCCGTATAAACGCGGAAGATCCGGATCATGATTTCAGACCGTCTCCAGGGCAGATCACAGGATTCCATCTTCCAGGCGGCTATGGTGTTCGTGTCGATACTCATTGCTATGCAGGTTATAAAATTCCTCCATTCTACGATTCATTGATCGCAAAGTTGGTTGTTTTTGCGCCGACTCGGGATGAAGCTATAGATAAAATGGCCGGTGCGCTCGAAGAGTTCACCATCGAAGGAGTGCACACTACAATACCGTTCCATCGTAAGGTTATGCAGAATAAAGTTTTTCGCAGCGGTATTTATGATACAAGTTTTATCGAAAAACATTACAACAAAGACTAACTAAATTTTCAGAGGTATTTCTTATGACGTTTCCAGAAAATCTTAAATACACCAAAGACCACGAATGGATTCGTGTTGAAGGCAATACGGGTGTTGTGGGTATAACAGAATATGCCCAAGGTGAACTTGGCGATGTAGTTTTCGTTGAGCTTCCTCAAATTGGGAAACAAGTGAAACAGGGCGACAGCTTTGGGACGATTGAAGCGGTCAAAGCGGTTTCAGATCTTTTTGCACCTATATCCGGTGAGGTAATCGAAATTAACTCGGAACTTGAGAAAGCTCCCGAACTTGTCAACAAAGATCCATATGGTAAAGGTTGGATGTTGAAATTAAAGATTACCGAAATATCTGAAATTGCTGAGTTACTCGACGCAAAATCATATCGGGAATTAATCGGCAAATAATATCAATCTTCATCTTGTGAATCGGCTGGTAAAAATAATTTCAAGAGAAGATATATTCTCTGAATATCGAAATAGCCCCATTGATCTTCTTTTACAGTATCATAATCTTGGACTGCCGTTCGAGAATGTAACTAGCGCGCAAATGTTAATCGGCATGTGCATGGATAACCGTAAGTATCTTCATATCCCTGACAATTTTGCTTTCATCATGCGAACCGGAGGCGCTAATTTACGTTACAGCGAATTCAAAATATCCTATGCCATATCGGTAGGTGAAGTTTCTTCTTTAGCACTCATCGCGCACAATCATTGCGGTATGGTAAACATAATGGCACGAAAAAAGCAATTTGTGCAAGGATTGATTGACAGAGCCGGATGGGATCGCGTTTCTGCCGAAGAACATTTTTATCAGTACGCGCCGATGTTTGAGATAGGGAATGAAATCGATTTCTTGTTGAGCGAGGTAAATCGGCTTCGGCTTCGCTATCCTAAAATTCTTGTTGCACCCCTTTATTACAAAGTTGAAGATAACCTCCTCTATTTGGTTAAGGAGGGCAGAAACACTTGATGTTCGCATCGGGTTATCGTTTTCTTCTCTCTTCCTTCAGTTCGTCCTTCTTTAATGTTTTATTCTATTTTCCGATCCAATTATCTAAAATTTATCATTAACAACTTAAGTCATTGAATTTTTATGTCAAATCATATAGATGCACCCGAACAATTCTCAAACCGTCATAACGGTCCCAATCAAAATGAAATTGAAATGATGTTGAAAGAGGTCGGTGCACACTCGCTCGATGAATTCATCGATAGTGTTGTGCCGAAACAAATCCGATCTGAGAGTCCTCTCAGATTAGATTCACCACTGAACGAGTTTGAAACTCTGAGTGAGATAAAAGAGATCGCTTCAAAAAACCACATATTCCGATCTCTGATAGGTATGGGATTTAATGAATCAATAACTCCGACCATAATTAAGCGTAATATATTAGAGAATCCCGGATGGTATACGCAGTACACTCCGTATCAGGCAGAGATTGCCCAGGGAAGAATGGAAACTCTTCTTAATTTTCAAACGATGGTTATCGATTTAACATCGATGGAAATAGCCAACGCATCGCTTCTGGATGAAGCGACAGCCGCTGCCGAAGCGATGACGATGTTTTACCTTGTAAAGGGCCGTCCCCAGGGTGGGATCTTTTTTGTATCGGATGAATGTCATCCCCAAAATATTGAAGTTGTGCGAACCCGGGCGAAGCCATTCGGCATCGATATTGTAGTTGGTGATTGGAAAAAATTTGAATTCAGCTCGAAAGTATTCGGTGCGTTTCTACAATATCCGGCTTCGGATGGAGCAATCTATAACTATAAATCATTCTGCGATAAAGCGCATGCTGCAGGTGCATTCGTAGTTGTCGCAGCCGATATACTTAGCTTGACACTTTTGATACCGCCCGGAGAATTTGGTGCAGATTGTACGGTCGGTTCTACTCAACGTTTCGGTGTCCCGCTGATGTATGGTGGACCTCATGCAGCCTTTTTCGCGACGAAGGAAGAATTCAAGCGATTTATTCCGGGACGAATAATTGGCGTCTCCGTTGATACACGCGGAAAGCGGGCTTTGCGAATGGCGCTTCAAACACGAGAACAACACATTCGTCGCGAAAAAGCATCATCTAATATCTGCACATCGCAAGTGCTTCTTGCAATTATGGCAAGTATGTATGCGGTGTATCATGGACCCAATAGAATAAAGGGTATCGCAGATCGAATTCACAATCTTACTAAAGTGTTGGCGAACGGTTTAAAGCAATTGGGTTATAATATTATTCATGACGATTATTTCGATACGATTCATGTCGGATGCGATCGGGAAATGAGATTGTACCTTGAACCGGCTATGCATTCTCAAAAATTCAATACGCGCTGGTTTGATGATTGTTCTGTAGGGATATCATTGGATGAAATTTCCACCATCGACGAAGTCAACTCGTTGCTTAAAATATTTGCTCATAAGAAATCGATCGATTTAGATGCACGCAACCCCAGCACAAAAGAAATATCCGGATACAACGGTAAGATGAAACGGAGTTCCGGATTCCTTACACATAAGGTTTTCAACTCGCATCATTCTGAAACGGAGATGCTGAGATATATTCGCTCTCTTGAATCGAAAGATTTATCACTTACTTTCAGTATGATACCTCTTGGTTCTTGCACAATGAAATTAAATGCCACAACAGAACTGCTTCCGGTTAGCTGGGGAGAGTTCAGCAGAATACATCCGTTTGCACCAGTTGAACAGGCGAATGGATATCATCAATTATTCAATAAGCTGGAAGCGATGCTGAAAGAAATTACAGGTTTCGATGCGATTTCGTTTCAACCGAATTCCGGTGCGCAGGGTGAATATACCGGCCTGCTCGTGATCAAAGCATATCATGAAAATAGAGGAGAAGGTCACAGAAATGTTTGCTTGATACCGTCTTCGGCTCATGGAACAAATCCCGCCAGTGCGGTTATGGCAGGCATGGATGTAGTTGTTGTGAAAGCGATGAATGATGGTTCCATCGATATAAATAATTTAAAAGAGAAAGCTAAACTGCACAAGGAAAACTTATCCGCACTGATGGTGACTTATCCTTCCACTCACGGTGTATTTGAAGAAGGGATTAAAGATATTTGCAAAATCGTTCATGAGAACGGCGGACAGGTATACATGGATGGCGCAAATATGAACGCGCAAGTTGGTTTCTGTCGACCGCAAGAATTGGGGGCGGATGTTTGTCATTTGAATTTGCATAAAACTTTCGCTATTCCACACGGCGGTGGAGGGCCCGGAGTAGGTCCGATCGGAGTTGCTAAACATTTGATATCATATTTACCAACTCACCCTGTTATTTCAATAAACGGCGGAAAAGGAATTGGTCCGGTTGCAGCGGCGCCGTGGGGCAGTGCCGGAGTTCTTGCAATCTCATGGGCGTATATTAGGATGATGGGAGCCGCAGGAATAAAAAGAGCAACAGAACTTGCTATCCTGAATGCGAACTACATGGCATCGAGATTGAAAAAATATTATCCAATTGTTTACACCGGTAAAAATGAGCGGGTCGCGCATGAATTTATAATTGATCTTCGTCCGATAAAAGCCAGCGCAGATATAGAAGTTGAAGATGTTGCAAAACGATTAATGGATTACGGATTTCATGCACCGACTACATCGTTCCCCGTTGCAGGCACACTGATGATCGAGCCGACTGAGAGTGAATCGAAGGAAGAGCTCGACAGGTATTGCGACGCGCTGATTGCAATTCGGAAAGAAGTTGAAGAAATCGAAACAGGTAAAGCCGATAAAGCAAACAATGTTTTGAAGAACGCGCCCCACACTGCCGATATGGTAGTTGCGAATGATTGGAAGTTACCTTATTCCCGTGAAAAAGCCGCTTACCCCACTCAATGGACGCGGGAAAGAAAATTCTGGGTATCGGTTGGGCGCGTGAATAATGTTCAAGGTGACAGAGATTTGATTTGCGCCTGTCCGCCGGTGGAAGATTATATGAAGTAAAAATATTCAGAAAGATCCGATCCATAACGGAGTTCTGATTAACTATGCCCAAAGATAATTTTAAAAGGATGCAAGAGTTAGCGAAAGAATTTTTCGCAATGGATAATGATCCTTCTCAGATATCTGTTAATGAAGAAACGATCGATCTGCTTCGAAAAATTCATCCTAATACATTATCGGAAGAGCGGAATGAAGATGGACCGATCGCATGGTTGTTGATTATTCCAACGACAGAACAAATCATGCAAAATTTTATTTCCGGCGAGCTTAGCGAACGCGGCATTCTTTCGGAAACTCCCCAAAACGAAAAATACGATGCGATTTATCTTTGCTCTATCCTGATTCTGCCTGAATTCAGGGGAAAGGGGATAGCTAAAGAGTTGATAATCAAAGCTATTAATTCAATACGAAAAAATCATCCGATTCAATCACTATTTTATTGGGCATTCAGTGTGGAAGGGGAAGCTTTAGCATATAAAATCGCAAGTAAACTTGGTCTACCTATCTTCAAAAGAAAAATTTAAGTTTGTTTCATTTTGGTTTCCTTCTCAGATATTATTATCTTTTTAAGGAAATAAAAGATAATATTTGAATGAAAGAAAAACCTTCTATATGCACTTCATGCAGTCACCGCAAAGGTAGCATCTTTTGCGCGCTGCCTCAGTCGCTCCTCGAACGAATGGAGAGGGAGAAGATTACGTATCATTATCAACCCGGACAACTTATTTTCTCAGAAGGAAATCCGGCATTTATGATATATCATGTTTTTTCAGGATATGTGAAGTTATCTAAAACCGGGTGGAAGGGAGAGAAATTAGTGATACGCCTTCGTGGACCGGGAGATATTTTCGGCCACCGCGCAGTTTTATCGGGTGAACCGTACACGGCAGATGCTATGGCGCTGGAAGAAACAACCCTGTGTGCAATTCAAAAAGAAATATTTCTTCAGGCGATTAAAGAATCTCCGGAATTCGCGCTTCGTGTTATGGCAAAACTGAGTAGCGACCTGCGTGCGTCCGAGGAGCAAACAATGTCAATCACTCATGAAAATGTTCGCCAAAGAGTTGCACGACTGTTGTTATTTCTTATCGAGGATAATGAGGAAAGCCGCCGGAATCGATTGATTATACCAAATTCATTGTCCAGAGAAGAGATGGCTCAGATGATAGGAACAACACCTGAGTCGTTATCAAGAACACTTCACTTATTTACAGACAAGAAATTAATTGTAAGAACACGGTCTGAAATTAGAATTATTGATCTCGAAGCTTTAAGGTCCCTTCTCCCGAAGATGGATAGTGATTGATTGTGGTTTGGATATCCACATTCATTTTTTTTACCTGTTTTTATAATCCCTCGATACAAAGCATCATACTGAATCTTATAGCTATCTAACCGATTTTAGCTGTATTATTACTTCTTGATTTAAATCAATTTCAAAATTGATACCTATCATTGGAACTCCTTCTCAATAGAGGGAAATTATACGAAATATTTATCTAATAATAATAGTGATGAAATAATTAATTGAAAAATGGATACAATTTTTCTCGTTTCAAATATTCAAAAGATGTTTTGCTTTATGGGAGAATACTAAATTGATCTACATACGCCAAAGAATTTTCACTTCAAAAATATATCTTTCACACCCTCACATTTATCTAACACAGCAAACAATTCACTAAAGGATTAATTATGAAATACTTTAATTTTTCGATTATGAGTGTTATAGTTTTGTTAATGCTCATAAACTTCAACCAAGCAGGAGCGCAGGGAGCTTCCTACTCAAACGATAATTTGCCGAGTTATGGTCAGTTAATCGGTTTCAGCGAAATTACCTATCCGCCAACATCAGCGCGGATGAGGATACATGCAATTCACAATGGTCGGACGCAAGCCCAGCCACCGGAACCCGGAATGTCGGCTACATATTCTACTGAGGTAATTTATACTTTATGTTACTCGGTAGATGGAACTACGTGGACAACGCATGATGTGCCCGGTACTCTATCATTCAGCGCTCAATATTCATCTGCCACAACTGATGAGCGAACATTCAGCACGGAGATGCTTTCAATGGAAGTCAGTGGCTCATTGCCGGGTGGCGTAATGCTTAGAGAAAGTCCGACGCTTCAATCAACAGGCACTACAAAAATAAAAAAAGTAACCGATGCTTCTTTTAGAATCGGCAGTTTCTTTGATATTTTTACAGAAATTAGTTTGGATGGAGGAGCAACATGGATACAATCCGCAGCTTCATCACGTGTAAAATTGCACAACGAGGCACCTGTACATTTATTCTCGTCTGATAGTTATCCTCCGGAAGGACAATTTTCGTCAGCTGCTGGTAGTCCGCCGGTTTCTTTCTCTCAGACAATTCAATTAGGAAATTTACTTATTGCAACTAACCAATCATCTTCACCGTTACCGCCGCTTGGATCTTCCTCCACTCAAACCCTTAGCTTGAATTTTACAAAGATAAGTTTTTCGTTTGATGGCGGAAGCACGACAAATGATTATTCAGCAACCTGCGATATGCAAGTTCATCTTTTCCATGTTGCTGATGTTGGTGATACGCGCGTCTTCGATACTGAAATGCTCGCTATGAGTCTGTCCGGTGGAACATTGCCCGGAGGGGTCATGGTTCGTGAAAGTCCTTCAAAAGCTTCAACCGGCCGCTTAAGAATAAAGCCAGGACCAAATGCCGCGGCAGGATTCATGATAAGTAGTTTCTTCGATGTATTTACTGAAGTTAGTCTTGATGGCGGAGCAACATGGACACCGGCAAGTGAAGCGATATCATTAGATTTCAGCAGTTCACCATCAAGTGTTTCAGTTACATCGAATACTTTTCCACCCGAGGGAATGGATTTTACTCCGTCAAGTTACGGAGTAACGACATTCGAAAACGGCGTGCAGATCAGAAATGTGGCTTTAAGAAGAATTCCAGCCACCACCACGATACCTGTACCGCCTTTTGGCGCCCGGGCAACTGTAAGTTCATTTTTTGACATTTTTACTGAAGTTTCCCTGGATGGATTAATTTGGAGCCCAAAAAGCAATGTCTCATCTGTCTCTTTGGCTTGCACGAATCAGCATGACGATGGAGGTGTCACCTATTTTGACACGGAAATGTTGGTATGTGATTTTGAAGCTGTAGGAGGCGGATCTGCGATAAGGCTTCGTGAGAGCCCCACGCGCGCATCATTGGGAAGAACTAGTCTGAGGTCGATGCCTGACGGAACATATCAGGTTAGCAGTTTCTTTGATATCTTCACTGAAATAAGCCTGGATGGAGGTTCATCATGGTCTCCGGCCACAGAGCCGATGCACCTCGAGCTAACAAATGCAACCCCTAATCCGCGTCCGGTTATAACTTCGATATCGCCAACTTCAGGACCGGTAGGTACGATAATCACAATTTCAGGTAGCGGATTTTCTGAGGTTCCCTCAGAGAACTTAGTATCTCTCGGCGATAATACTCCGATAATAAAGGGATCAGCTCTTGGTGAGTTGCGAGTTGTTTTAACTCAGCCGATTAGTCCATTAACGGGCGGTGTTTTCCCGGTGAGTGTTATCGTCGGTGGCTTGTCTAATTTACCTCCAGGACCGGAGTTTAAAATACTATCCAACACTGTTTCATATCTGCCGAATATCAGTGATTTATCGATTAGGGATATTAGATCAGGTGATGTGGACGGAGATGGAAAGGATGATATCATCATGCTCGGCGCCAAGGGAAATTGCTGCCGGGGCCACGTTATCATAATGAAAGCATATGAGGATGGAAGCTTTGAGAATGCCAGACCGTTCATTGCGACGGTCACATATGGTGAAGATGAGGACTGCGACGATTTGGCGACGGCTGATTCCGACGGTGATGGCGTCATCGATCAAATAGGAGTGGTAACTCACAAATCCACCGGTGAACGAAAAGTTTATCTCGTCGGTGGTTTGGAACGTCCCGCGGGGGCGTCATTAAGAATAATGAATGGTACATTTGCAGGGGGACCCGGATTGGTTGCATTGCAGAAGCTCTCCAATGATGACTCGTTAGATATTGTGTATGGCACACCGGCAGGTGGTGGTCAACCGGCGATGTTGCATGTGGTGAAAAATTTTGATAAACCCGGTGAGTCGGTTTCCAGAGGGTTGATCGTCGGAGGCGAAGAATGCGATGACGCTAATTTTAATGATCTGGATAGCGATGGAGACATGGATATCGTTGCTGCAACAGGCAGCGGGATCTATGTTTTCCAAAATAATCAGACAGATTTTGAATTTTCACGGACGCAGATTGTTGATGATGGTAAACCGTACTCCGGTGTTGCTGTCGCTGATCTTGATGGTGATGGACACGCCGATATTGTGGCGTTACGGAGTGATTCCGGTATTGTGAATGTCTTCTTCGGTGATCCACTTAACAGTGGCAGAGTTATTCCAACTGCCAGGGAAGCTGGATCAGGGATGGCAACCGGAAGGCGGCAACATAAACCAGTTAGTATGGCTGATGTAGATGGTGATGGCAGATTGGATATTGTTTGTGCCGGAGATCTTGTCTCAAGAACGACAGTATGTTTATTGAATGGATTACCTCCGGGAGAACCAATTATCAGGTTTAGTGCGATAAGTTTGGATGATTGTGATGACGATGGAAGAGATAAATTATTCGCAGTCGGTAAATTCGATATGGATAATGATTGTGATTTCGCTTTTGTAAGTTGCCGCTCCACTACAATTAGTCCGCCATTCGTTTCAAGTTTGTCGCCGGATATATGTCCGGTGGGATCAGTAATCACGATTGAAGGAGATAATTTACAAGATGTGTCTTCGGTTCAGATCGGAGATTTCGACGCAATTTTCATTCGTGAAAGTCCGACATTATTGCATGTTACGGTTCCGGTCGCCGCACGAACATTTGCAGCGCCCCACATTCTTGAAAGAATGACAATCACTTGTCCATCAGGTGTTTGCGCTGTGCTCAAACCGATCACGGTATCACCGGTACTCGTTTACGCACCACCGCAACTTGATCAGTTAGAAAGTCAATTTGTACGCGGCGGCGATATGGATGGAGACGGCAAGGGAGATATAGTTGCCTTGAGTAAACATACAAAAAGCGGACACGTTACACTTTTAAAAAGATCTGATAACGGTAGTTCTTCAAGAGCTATGGTTACCTCTTTCTTTGATGGAATAGATGATGATTGCGATGGCTTTGCTGTTGGTGACCTTGATGGAGATGGGCTTTCGGATGTTTGTGCTGCCCTAACTTCCAGAAGTACAGGCTTCACGAATTTTGCACTTTTACTTGGTGATCTAACACGACCAGGGATGTTCCGGGAGAGTCCTACAAAAGTCCAGAAAAAATGGATGCCGGCTAACTTCCGTCTTCGTACCATGGCATCTGAGATGAAAGATATTGATGGCGACGGTAAGCCTGACATCGTGTTTGCGATACAGGGTACAACAGAGGACACTCTTGTGGTAATAACGAATCCGTTATCTGAAACAGGTTTCTCGAGTTTGAAAATAAGACATAAAGGATGGGATGGTACTGTAAAAGGAACGGCAATGGTTCTTGTTCCTAGATCTTCATTCTTCGATATTTTCTCTCTATCTCATAATAGTTTAGATGTTTATCGTTATGGAAGCGGCGGCGGCGGTGCCGGTGGTTCACTATCTTTAGTCAGCAGTGCAGTCCTGCGTGAATCACCAACACGGCGATCACTTGCATGCCGCGATATGAATGGTGACGGATTAACAGATGCAGTTATTTTGGATGATGATTCCAGTCTTGTAACAGTTTGTTTAGATAATGGCGATGGAACTTTTAGATTCTATCACCCTGTTGATCCTGCAACTGGTGTGGCATCATCTCCAAAGCGATTGAGTCTTATAGTCACCGACTTAGACGGAGATGGCAGAAGTGATATCGCTATTGATGAGCCGGGTGTTCACTTTGCACCAGCTAAATCAGCAAAAACTATATCAGATTTTACTTACCAAAAAATTGAATGGACTGTTTTTTATAACAGAACAAATCCACCTGATACAACAGTAAGTTTTGAAAGAAAAAAGCTGATGCTGATTGATATCAATGTAGGCGACTTCAACCAAGTTGCAGTTTGTGATCTCGATGGTGATGGTTTCCAAGATCTCGTAGTTACAGGAGCCTCATCGTCCGTTGTGAGACCTCCATTTATTGAACGTTTATCAACGAAGCGTCCGATTCGGGGTGGACCATTCTCCCTAATGGGAAAAATGTTAAGCACGACGACCTCAGTTGATGTTTGCAATCCATGTACTTCAGTATCAAGTTTTGCAGCCCAGTCTGATAGTGAGTTAACTGTAGTTCTCACACCGGATATTTCCGGAGATAGATATTTAACTGTAACAAATCCTGATGGGTCTGTAAGTTTAGCAAGTCCCTTAACGATAATAACAGCACCGGATATGTTCGTTTCTCTCCCTCCAGATTCACTTACAATCCCCGACTCAAAAGGTGGTTTTGTAAAACCTGTTAAACGAGGTAAAGGATTATATCCGAACTGGACAAATCTGTTAGAAGAAGTTGTGGTTCAGGGTGGATTCCAACCTGGTGCAACTGAAAGTGATGAAGGTGGTGGATTAAGGGTTGGTATCTCGCATATTTATGAAGCATCACCGGGGAAATGGAAACCAATAAAAGATTCCGCCAAAGTTAGGGCCTGGGTTGTAGTACGCGGATGGGATCCGAAGAAGAACGCAGGAAAAAACTGGGGTACAATTCAAAAAACATTACGCAATAAAACTTACTTGCACACTGGTTTGGCAAGGGGATTTGATTCCACGGGTACACCCGGAAGTCTAAAGCGTAAATTCATGAAAGGTGAATTGAAAGGTTTAGATCCGAAGAAAACACCTAACAGTTTATTTGCCGAACTTGTTGCTTTAAAGTTTAACATTGCTGCCAGTCAATTAGGTAAAACACCTCTAGGATTCGGTGAATTGGAATATAGAGACGATACAAGCATCTTCGATGGTAAATCGATTCTCGATATCTCCGAGGTTGCCGATAGCGCAATGACATATTATTCGCAGGAGAACCCGCTGTATAATGACGGCAGTCATCAAGGTGTGAATCCATTCTATGAAGATCTGTATCAAACTGTTCATAACATTAACCATGCTTTCATTGGTCCGTTGGACACAGCATCTTTTGAAACTGGTGCAACTCTGACAGTCAACGGAGTGGTTGATCTTGCTACAGTCCCATTCTTAAAATTCCCGGATGGTGCTGTGGCATTAACACAGCTAAGACCAACCACGACAGAAACATCTTCTGATTATGAATCTGCTTCAGATGAGCTTGATCAGGTTGATGTAGCAGACATGCCTGTTGCGGCAAAAATATTCCAGAACTATCCGAATCCGTTCAATCCGACGACAACAATTTCGTTTGTTATTCGAAACAACTCGTTGGTAACATTGAAAGTATTCAACATGCTCGGTCAGGAAGTTGCTTCATTCTTCAATAACGAAGAACTGAATGCCGGTTCATATGATAATGAATTCAATGCTGATAAGCTGGCATCAGGTATTTATTTCTATCGATTAACAGTCGAAGAGAAAAATGCTGATGGGACAAAAGCCGGTTCGTTCACGGAAATCCATAAAATGTCTTTATTAAAGTAAGTAATAGTTCAAATATATTTAGCCCCAGTTTAATCAACTGGGGCTTTTTTTTATAGGAAAATAAAAATGAAAAAATTTGTTAATATCTTTTTGGTAATCTTAATCTTTTATAATTTGGCATCATCACAGTGGATTCAGACATCAGGTCCGGAAGGTGGTGCCGCTTTTGTAATTTATCAGGATGGAGTGAATCTATATGCAGGGATGTCGGCTGCAGGTGTTTATCGCTCCACAAATAACGGAACCACCTGGGAACAAAAAATTAACGGAATGGGTTATCAGACGGTTACAGCAATTAATAAGAGCGGCTCATGCATTCTCGCTTCAGGTACTGTCGGCGTCTACCTCTCTACTGATGATGGTGAGACATGGACAGCAGCAACCGGTTTACCCACTGCTAACGGTGTTAATAGTTTTGCTGTCATTGGATCGCATGTTTTTGCCGGTACTATGGGAAAAGGTGTCTATCACTCAACCGATAATGGAGCCACATGGATGATGGCAAGCTCAGGATTGCCGGGGGGTGGAACAAATACTTATGTTGGTAGTATCGTCGCGAATGGGACGACCATTCTCGTGAGCGCATCTGATTGGAGCAGCACAGTAACCATGTATCGTTCGATCGATATGGGCACTTCATGGTCTGCTGCCAGCACAGGATTACCCGCCGATTATTCGATGTATTACACAATGTTTCTTGATGGATCGAATATTTATGCAGGCGGATCTTATCTGTATAAAACAACCAATAATGGGGATACGTGGACTCAATCTGAAAATGGAATTTCCAACTACTCCGGCATCAGTGGAATTGCTGCAAACGGTTCATTGGTATTTGCATCAGCTAATAATCATCTCTACCGCAGCACCAATGGTGGATCATCCTGGACACCTACATCGGGAGGATTGCCGTTAATGAACTTTACCTGTGTGAGAATTGTGGGATCCACAATATACGCAGGAACAATCGCTAATGGAATTTACAAATCAACTGACAATGGGGTAACTTGGAATCAAATAATAAACGGATTAAAAGCCAGAGACATGAGCAATTTTATTATGGACGGTTCAACATTGTATGCAAACGGTAATAGCGTTTTTAAAACAATAGATGAAGGCAGCAGTTGGAACAATGTGCGTGGTAATCTGAAAGATTCATCAAGTATGCCAACGCTTGTGTATGTGAATGGTTCCACACTTTTTGTTAGCGACAATCCAGCCACTGGCCTTGAGCGCTCCACCGATGGCGGTGCTACATGGAATCAGGTGGGAGATGGTTTATCGACCTATGGTGGTATACAATCGATGGTTTCAAGTGGTACGAGCTTGCTAACAGCTTACAATGGCAGGATTTACAAGAGTACTAATAATGGCGATTCCTGGTTTCGCACAGATTCTGCACTGGGACTGTTCGTGAACTTTAATTATGTAACACTCATTGGTAATACTGTTTATGCCCACGGAATGAATGTATACCGGACTACCGATGAGGGTATTTCATGGATAAAATCTGATTCAGGAATGGCGGCATATTTTCAGGTAGATGCTATTGCTTCCAACGGATCTTATCTTTTTGCAGGAGGAATGTTTAGTTCCACACATTATCGATCATCGAATAACGGTGATACATGGCAGCAACGAACTTCACTTCCCTCGAGTGGTACTGTGACTCAATTCCTCGGCTACGGTAAAGACATCTTTGCTTGCAGTCCGAATAATGGAATTTTTCGGAGCACAAATAACGGGAATAACTGGACAAAAATTTCTTCAGATCTTCCAAGTACCAACTATCGATATTCATTTACAATCCATAATAACTGGATGTTTGCCGGCACTAGCGGTAATGGTGTATGGAAGCGCCCGTTAAGCGATATAGTTGGGGTTACTGACATTCAGCCAGATATTCCTGTAACATCTTCACTCAAACAAAACTATCCGAACCCTTTTAATCCAACAACAACAATTTCGTTTGATATTCGAAAAAACTCGTTGGTAACATTGAAAGTATTCAACATGCTTGGCCAGGAAGTTGCGTCCCTCTTCAACTCTGAAGAACTTAGCGCAGGTTCTTATGACTCGGAATTTTCAGCCGATAAATTAGCATCAGGAATTTATTTCTATAGATTAACAGTCGAAGAAAAGAATTCCGATGGTTCAAGAGCCGGTTCGTTTACGGAAATCCAGAAAATGTCATTACTGAAATAAAAATCACTCTCCTATAGTGAGGTCCGGCTGCCGGGATGATTCGGTAGTCGGACTTTTTTGTTTACTTCCGAAGATATTCTTACATTTTCATGTCTAAATTTTTATCATTCTAAAAATAGGAGATAGCCATGTTCAGGAAAATAACCGTATTATTCTTAATCACTGCAATCTGTGCAATATTTACTCAAGCCCAAACGCTTGATGTAATATTGAAGAAACATTATGAAGCCCGCGGCGGATTGAAGAACATCAAAGCCGTTCAAACAATTCAGACAACAGGCAAGATTAATATGATGGGGAAAGAGTATCCCACCACTATCTATCAAAAACGTTCAGGCGGATTTAGGTCGGATATGGTGATGGGTAAAGTAAATATCGTTCAGGCGTATGATGGTAAAACCGGATGGCAAATTATTCCGATGGCTGGGACTTTAGACCCGATTGATATGAAGGCGGATGAAGTACAGAGTGTAAAAGAACAAGCCGATCTGGATGGATTTATGGTCGATTGGAAGGAAAAGAATTATAAGCTTGAGCTTGTTGGAAATGAAAAGATTGGAGAGAAATCGGTTTTTCATCTCAAGGTAATCCGGCAAGACACAACGGAACATCATATTTACCTCGACGCAAAAACTTATCTCATCGTTCAGGAATCTGAAAAGATGAAGATGATGGGTAAGGAAACAGAAGTCGTTACCACTCTCGGTGATTACAGGAAAGTTGGTAAGCTGATGATGCCATTTTCTCAGGAAGTAGGTGGAGGGATGCCTCAAAAAATTAAGTTTGATAAGATAATTTTCAATGAAGAGATTTCTGATTCGATATTTATAAAGCCGGCAGCAAGACCTGATCTAAGATAATTAAATCACTTTATTATCAAAGGCCATTCTGATGAATAATCGGGATGGGCTTTTGTATTTATGAGAGTGGGAAAGGGTGGGGGGATTTAGAAGGAGTGATTAATTGTCGCTCGTTTCCACGCTCTGCATGGAAATGCCCAGAGTTTTCGTTCCGAAAGTCCCTTTCGGAACGAGCATCAAAGAATAATTAATTGATGCTCATTCCACTAGCCAGCGCCGCTGGTTAGAGGCCATGTTATTCTGAGTAATATATTGAACCAATTTGCCAACGAACAACACTCTGAAGTAACTTTGTCTTCAAGAAAGTTTTGTCTGAAAGTACTTTCGATTCCCCTGGTGCAAAATCCGATTCAAGATGAAATTCCTCAATTTCAAAGCCATCTTTGTCTATACCTTGGAGTTCTACACCAATGTGTTTTGTTGATAACAGATTGCTTTTAACCGTTACTCTTACTGAAAACCACAACTCTTCATTCGTTGTGTACTCCTCAAGAGACTTGAATTCCACGTCTGATGCTTTGACCTCGTCAGGGCTCGGTCTCATCTTCGTGGAGCGATTACTCGGTGAACAAGAAATCAGGTGAAGCAGAAATCCCAGCGAGATTGCAAAATATATGTACTTAGATTTCATACGCATATGATCCTTCGAATTGCTGATATTGCACGTTAACTATAAATTATACTACAATATGGCGGGCTATCAAATCCGCCAGTGGCTGACCAGCACACAGAGTGTAAGATAGATTCCATATTTTTTATTGGTTTAGTTCTGTTTCCCATCGTCTGCACCCATAAAATATATTCTGCACATATTACAAAAAGCTCTTGCCAAAGTCAAACTTGTTTGGGACTCATCCCCCAGCCCCTTCTCTACTCGTAGAGAAGGGGAGGTATCCATCCCTCTCTAAAATTAGAGAGGGATTATAGGGTGAGTTCAATGTTAAGGATATCTTCTAATCTCTTCACCACGCTCGGCAAATCATTTTCAATTTCACTGCTCTTGAACCTGATTACGTTTATCCCAAGCGCGTTAATTATGTGTGTGCGAAGTTCATCATAATCTTTTTGGTAATCATGACTCTTACCATCAATTTCTATTACAAGTTTGTGTTCGCTGCAATAGAAGTCGGTTATGAAGTAAGATGGATTATGGATGTATTAAAAAAATAGCGGGTGCTGGCGGAGAAATTTCTTTCCAAAGAACTTACGGTTACGTAAAACATTCCAAAGTTTCTCCTCCGGTGGTGTTAAACGTTTACGAAGTTCCCTGCACGTCTCAGTAGCTTTCTTATAAATGATTTTTTTCATTACTGTTTTGGTATGATATAATCCTTACCCTTATACGATATTCCCGATTACTATGGAATCAAAAAATCTCTACTCGCAAATATTACAACAAGCAGATACCAAAATCAAACTTGTTTGGGACTCATCCACTATACGAGTTGGTCTGAAAATCCGGTAGCCGCAATCTTTGCCTAAGGCATCCCTTTTCGGGACAGATTGCGTTGCTGGCTCATAAGTTTGTTCTCTCGTTACATTCTTCGACTTGTCGTCGAAGAACACTCGCCTGCCCGCCATACCTGCGGCAAGCAGCAGGCGGGAAAACCGGCTACAGATGCAGGTTCTCGAGTTAATAGTTTCATCACAGAGTATCGAGAGAACCTTTTTGGTCAGCCCCATGCTAACTAATAAATAAACGATACATTATTCACCACATTCGAGTTTGAATTCGTTCGAATAACTATTGGAGCTATAATAATCATTCTCCAGTCTGTATTCAACTTTTATTCTGTATACACCACTCTCAAGGTTATTGATCGTCCGGAGTGCCAATTGTTTATTAAAATGCTGGTTTGGGGAAAGCTGGATGAATGGATCGGAGTCATCTCTGCAAGGACCAATGTTGATTTCAGTAAAATTACTCCAACGGAAATTGGTGAAGATTTCAATCCAATAAGTTAGCTGTAAATTGCATGCTGCAATGTATGCATTCCTATTTGTTGGATTATCGATTGTAAAAAATAGATTATCGGAACATTTATAAGTAGATCTATCTGTTCGAACATACAGCCAGGGTAGTGGTTGAGGTGTAAATCCGAGACGATCAGCTTGACCAAGATATTTCTTTTCAATAAGGGCGAAATGTTTTGCAGCGTAGGTAGGACAACCACATGCGTCACATGTCGCGCAATATTCTATCAAAGCGTCAATGACAGGAATCCTTGCTGCATTAAGAAGTATTTTCGTATCGGGTGGTGTGTAGTGACTTGAGGTATCGCACTGAATCCCACCGGAAAAAAACTTTGCGACCCATACCAATTGTTCGGTTGGCTGCCGTCTGATGGGAGTAACAGGCGATGAGTTGTAGTTGAGATCGCAACTTGTTAGAGCTAACAGAACCACTAACGCGAATATTCGAATAAGATTTATCATAAATCAGTCCTTTCGAAATTTCATCAGTAATATAAATTTTTGTTAAATCAATAACAACTGCAAGTTTTGCTTTACTGGAATATATCCTCCCCCGACGTTCAACTAAAATTTTCCACTGGATCGGGTATAGCATTTTACGGTTTGTCCGGGATCATTTTAAGTATCCGGATTAAAAACTCAAGATAGCAATAATCCTCCTTTACTGAATAATATATCAGAGACTTCTGAAATATTCTTTAACAAAAAGATATCTTGTCACGCTGAGCTTGTCGAAGCGTGAAATTGGATGAAAACGTCACGGTTCGATCCCTCGATAAACTCGGGATAAACTTGCTCACCATGACAGTTATTCTATTTTTCAGAGGTCTCATATCAGTCAAATCGAAAAAATATATTATTTTATAATGAAATCAGGATTACTGCCTTTAGCTGTGTAATAGGCATCGTCGAGCGTGGAGCGTGAGCCATTCTGGTCACTCACAAATTTATCGAATGTCGCCCTTATCTGAGTCTTTTCTGGTACCGTAATTTGAATGCTTCGATTCATATTTACTTTATGCTCAAAATTTTTACCAGAAATAGTATAATAAATAGTGGCAGTTTCGCCATAATAAATATAGGGGAACGCGTTAACAGGTTTCTTTTCGTACTTAATTGTAACTACAACATCGGGTGCTCTGCATCCTAAAATCAAAATTAAAGATGTGAGTATCACAGTAAACATCAGGCGCATAACTGTTCTTTCAAATGGTTAATAAATTATTGTGCAAGGTAATTTCGTAAAGTAGATCGAGAAAGTCAACTTTTAATTGTAACATCTTTACTTGTGTACCGTATCTAATTGACAGACTTTAGAAGGAGTTATGTGATGAAAAATATTATTCTTGCAATTATGATTTTGTTGTTGGTCGGGATATCGTTTAATTTTCCCGTAATTTGCCAGGAGTCACGCACAATCAACAAAACAATCGATCTTCCACCCGATGGAAAGGTTTCCATCGATACATATAAGGGGTCAATTACAATATCGACATGGGATAATCCTAAAGTTGAGATTATCGCTGAAA
Source organism: Ignavibacteriales bacterium (assembly GCA_016214905.1). NCBI lineage: Bacteria > Pseudomonadati > Ignavibacteriota > Ignavibacteria > Ignavibacteriales > Ignavibacteriales bacterium. The sequence continues at coordinate 255,861 of JACRMQ010000006.1, forward strand.
TTGTATCAGACGGTGAGGGAGATGATGAACAAGAAAAGGTTGATGATACCGAAATTAAAATTCGGGAGAGGGGAAATGAAGTGACTATCGAAACAGATTATGATAGGGTTCATGATCATCATTCCTGGTTTTTTGATTTGTTCGGAGTGAATTCGGGAAGTATGCCGTTTGTTCATTATCGAATATCGATGCCGGTTACCGCTTCACTAAAAATAAAAGATTATAAATCTGATACAAAAATTACAGACCTCAAATCATCTTTAAAAATGGAGACATATAAAGGTAATATTGTAGTTCGACAGTTCGAAGGAGCAATTGACCTTGAGACTTACAAGGGCGATGTTGCAGTTTATTTCGCTCAATTTTCAGATGACAGTAAATTTGAAACATACAAAGGTAAAATTGAAATTATTATACCGGAAAAAACCAACGTAACCATCGATGCAGACCTTGGCAGACGAGTTGAATTCGATTCTGATTTCGATATCAGGTTTAAATCCCACTCTCGGCATGATAGTAATGTTTTTGAAAAGATAAACGGAGGCGGGAATGTCCTGAGGATATCATCTGAAAAAGGTGAAATAAGAATTCGAAAACATTAAAAGTTAGTAGTACATAAAATATATATTCATCCAAACATCAAAATAATTTACACGGATAACAATCTGAGGGAAGCCGACGCAGATTTCCGATCACATTAAACCGCATTTCATAAACTCTTTTATATCTTACCAAAATATTGTAAATTAGTTCCACGCACTTGTGTGAATCGTAAAACACAAAGTCAAACAAATATTTTATAATCGATAAACTCTGATGAAGTTTGGCAGGTTGGCAGTTAACTCAAAAATTCGTTCTGATAATCTGATTATTCTTATTCTTCTGATATTTATCAGCAGAATTCCGTTTCTGCTATCAGGTTACGGATCTGATGGAGATGCCTGGAGGATTGCATACAATGCTTCGAAGATATGGGAGACATGTACCTATTCGATATCCCGCTTTCCCGGATTCCCATTGTATGAATTAATGATCACGCCTTTTGTCGCTTTGGGAGGGTCGATCTTCTCAAACACCGTGACTCTTATCGTTTTTTGTTTTGGTGTGATAATCTTCGATAAAATTCTTATTCTCTTGAATATTGAATCACGACGAATCATCCTCTGGACATTTGCTTTTATACCGCTTCTGTGGAAAAGTTCCACTACTACTTTGGATTACATTTGGGGGCTCACGTTCATATTGTTTGCGTATTATTTATTTCTTAATCATAAATATGCTTCGTCGGCTGTGGTAATTGGATTGGCAGCCGCAACCCGCTTAACCAATATTATTTTTATTTTACCTTTATTTTTCCTTATAGAACGGGAAGGAAGATGGAAAAATATTATCATCATCAGCTTTATTTCAATAGTATCGGCTTTTTTGTTTTATTTACCTGTAATATTCAGATCGGGTGCGCTGGAAGATTTGCAAATATATATTGCAGATATTCGTCATTATTTATTTATACAACAATCCGCATTTTTCATTTATAGGGGGATATATTCTGTTGGACTGTTGGGATTTATTGCCATACTTATCTGTAGTTATCTGAGCAGGAACAAAATCAAAGAATTAATTCAGGCAAGGGATAAATATTTTATTTCAATGATGGCTGCCATTGTCATAATGTTCATATTGTTTTTTGTGCTTGCAGATGAAAGGGAATATTTGATTCCGATAATTCCATTTCTGTTACTTGCAATAGGGATGATTTTACCCCGTAAGTATATCATTATAACATCAGTTTGTTTATTGAGTTATGCTTTTATAAATATTGATATTATTGAGCATAATTTTAGCAAACAAAAACCGCGTTTATCACTCACTGCCGGATATGTTATTAAAGATTACATTGAACGTACTAAATTACTCGATTGGCGGGTGAAAGTCGCATCCCATCCGTTCCGGGATTCATCGATTGTAATGATTGGCGCCGGACCTCTCTACTTTTATGAAAATCTTCTAGTACAACATACCGATGCTGAAAAGAAATTGTTCCCTGATCGCGATTCAACGGGTGAAATAAATATTTATAAAACCTACCCGGAGAAAAGTCCTTCCCGACTTTTATCACGAAATGTATTTTTCGTTTATGCGTTATGCCGACCGGAATCTGATACTTTTCTGGAAAGAGGGTATCATCTCTATTATCTGGCGGATAAAAAGGAATATCTTGAATCATGTGTCAGGTATGATCTGAGTACGAAAGCTGAACCGTTGGATTTACAAATACTTGGGCAATGATCCAAAAACAAGTGGGATTATTGCCAGTTCATATTTTTACTGAAAAGATATTTTTGTATATTCTACAACCGCAACTAAAAATATCATTAATAAGGATAATAGAAAATGCTCGGTAGTATATGGAGACAATCGGTAAAGCGCATACCTCTCTTATTGTTATTGTTAATTCCGGTACTTCTCATTACCGGATTTGTGATATTGATTTCCTGGAAAACCGGACAACCAATTTATGTTCTGTTCCAGGACATATTTTTTGTAGCGCAGGTTCCGCTTTACATAGGATTTGTTTCCAATGTGGGGGCTTTTGTTTGGGCATTCGCAATTGCAATTTGCGGTTATATCGGTTTTCTACTCTATGGCAAGCGTGAGCAAAGAGAGATCGCATTTTTTTTCCTTTATGCCTCATTTCTCGGTCTATTATTAATGCTTGATGATTATTTTATGCTTCACGAAATAATATATCCTAGATATTTCCATATTGAGTCTGAAATTATTTATCTCATATACGCTGCTCTTGGAATCACATTTGTAATCAAGTTTAAAAAGATAATTCTTCAGAGTGATATGATCATCTTGTTTTTTGCTTTTAGTTTCTTCGCGCTATCTATATTTTTCGATGAGGTGCGAGAGTCGATGACAATGAGTGATTATTGGATTATTGCAGAGGATGGGAGCAAGTTGATCGGAATAATATATTGGCTAACATATTTTTCCATTACCGGTAAAAAATATCTAAAATCAACAGAAATAAATTCTCAAACATGAGCATTATGAAAGTAGTCGTAGATCTTACAATAATTCCGATTGGTGTGGGAATATCGCTCTCAAAATATATCGCTGAATGCGAGAAGGTACTTTCCGCATCGAATTGTAAAACCCAGCTCCATGCCAACGGCACTAATATTGAAGGTGAGTGGGACGATGTATTTGCGGCTATCAAAAAATGTCACGAAGTTTTGCATAAAATGGGTACGCCAAGGATATTTACTACTGTTCATGCCGGCACGCGAATAGACCGCGAACAGTCGATGGAAGATAAAATAAAAAGTGTTCAAGGTAAATTAATTTGAATAATATGGAACGGATAATTATACTCGATTTTGGTTCTCAATATTCACAGCTTATCGCTCGTAGGGTAAGAGAACTGGGTGTATTTTCAGAATTACATCCGTTCAACCTTTCAATCGAAAAAATTAAACAATTAAGTCCTTCCGGAATTATTCTTTCAGGTGGTCCTTCGAGTGTGTATGAATCCGACGCCCCTCATCCCGACCCGAATATTTTCGGTTTAAATATTCCTATCCTTGGAATATGTTACGGACTTCAGATAATCGCGCATCACTTGGGAGGTAAAGTAGATACGCAAGCGAAACGAGAGTTTGGTCCGGCTAATTTAATTATTCAAGATGCTGCCGATCTTTTTAGAAATATCGGAAACGATATCGGTGAAACCAAGGTGTGGATGAGTCATGGTGATGCGTTGACGAAACTTCCTGAAAATTTTAAAACAATCGCGCATTCGACAAACGCGCCCATCTGTGCCATAAGAAACCTTGAGAAAAAGATTTACGGTGTGCAGTTTCATCCTGAAGTCGTTCATACCGATCAGGGGAAAGATATTATCTCAAATTTCATTTACCTGATTTGCGGTTGCGACGGTGGCTGGAACACCGGATATTTCATCGAAAATAAAATTGCCGAAATACGTTCGATTGTCGGAAAAGAAAATGTCATCTGTGCATTAAGCGGTGGAGTTGATTCATCCGTTCTGGCTGTATTACTCCACAAAGCAATTGGCGACCAATTGTATTGCATTCACGTGAACAACGGTCTTATGCGCAAAGATGAGAGTGATAACGTCGTACGGCTATACCGCGATACTTACCATTTCAATCTAGATTATGTTGATGCCTCCGAATTATTTTTGGAAAAATTAAAAAAGATTGAAAATCCTGAGCGCAAACGGAAAATTATCGGTGAAACATTTGTTGAAGTATTTGAGAAGGAAGCAAAAAAAATTGGTAGTGTGGCATTCCTTGCCCAGGGTACGCTCTATCCGGATGTGATTGAATCGGTTTCATTCAGAGGACCATCTCAGACTATCAAAACTCATCACAATGTTGGCGGGTTACCCGATAAGATGAATCTGAAACTGATCGAACCATTTCGAGAATTATTTAAAGATGAAGTGCGGCTAACCGGTAAAGCCCTCGGTCTACCGGATGAATTAATTGATCGTCATCCGTTCCCAGGTCCCGGTTTAGCTGTACGGATTTTAGGTGAAGTAATGAATGACCGCCTGCACCTTCTCCGTGAAGCGGATAAAATATTCATTGATGAAATAAAATCAGCAGGGCTGTATAATGTTATCTGGCAAGCATTTGCGGTATTTCTCCCGGTTCAGAGTGTCGGTGTTATGGGTGATCAGCGGACATATGAAAATGTTATAGCGCTGCGCGCCGTTACAAGCGTTGACGGGATGACTGCTGATTGGGCAGAAATTCCCGCAACAATTTTGAGTAAAATATCGAGCCGGATCGTTAATGAAGTGCGTGGAATTAATAGGGTGGTCTACGATATTAGTTCGAAACCACCCTCAACAATCGAGTGGGAGTAGTGATCGTTATTTTATTGAACTTTAAAATTTATCTCTTTTAAAACTTTTCCTGTATTATCTGTAACGGTAACCAACCAATCACCCGCGGTGTAGGCAGTTTTGCTTGCCCATGTCCGCCATGGAGATCCACCGACATTCAACTCGGTAGCATGTACCAAATCACCATGTTTCCATATTACCGTAATAGTCTGATTAGTTCCTCCGGTTACTTTGAGCCACAAGAATATCTTGGAATTCAGATCGAAGGTTGCCGATTCATCGATCAGAGTTCGATCTTTTACATCTTTGCCTAATTTAGCGTCAATAATTTGAATACCGGACGTTACATTCGCAGCATCCTGAGCGTATGCGGCTATCGCACCAATCAGGAATAAAAATGCTGATATTATAAAAAATATTCGTTTCATAAACCTGTTCTCCTCTTTATGTTGAATGTTGTTGTTAATAATTAATTATAGATCGATCAAAATCTATTCGGGTTGATTATCTTGCTCCTTCATCAAACCGCTTTGCTTTTCGATTCCACGTGTACCATGTAACACCCCGGTTGGAAATGGAATCGTTGATAGTCGTTCTATGATTGAGATTGACTCGGTTGATAGTGCCGTTTTTATCTTTTTCAAAATCAATCAGAGATGTATATTGCACCGTTGAATCGCCCATGACATCATCATGAAATGTTTCGCTCCGCTCCATCGTTAAAGAGAGAAGTTCCTTGATGCCGAGTTTAGTAATCTGGAAAAATTTTATTTTATGTTCAATAACAGAGACAGAACCGTCGCAACATGGATTCGTAGTTGACGAACCATAGTTTATACTGATTGCCGGTTCTCCGCCGATCGATAATGTATCGTCTTCTAAACCTATGTGAGTCAATTCAGAGCATTCGTTGCACGGTTTACCTGATGGGATGAATTTTAATTTCGTGGAATCGCTTTGAATCGATAACGTCAACAAACGCTCGTCGTAATACTTATCTCCGTAACCGGGTGCAGTTGAGAAACATGTTAATGCAAGAAAAACATGTTGTGCCGATCCGGGGATATTCTTTATTGCCATAACTCTCAATACCGTTGATTCCGTTCCTTTAACAGTCGATCCCCACTTGGAAATCATTTCTTTACATCCAATTTTATACTCTTTGGGAAGATATTTTAAAATAATTTTGCCGATACTATCGTCGAGACTGGGTGGAGGGATTTCGAGCGGATTAAAGTATGTAAAAATCTGTTTGTGGTCCTTACCAAGAATTGATTTCTCAATATTTAGTTGAGGTAAATTATTCCCGGGGAAGGTAGAGGTGATAAAGATAAAAAGTAGAAATATTACTGGTGTTATTTTCATAAAGACTAAATCGTTTGAATATTTTGATTAGTACTAATATACGAATTCGAAATAATATTTGCATAAAAAAAGGCGTGTCGCCGATTGTGCTTCACGCCTTCAAGAAATTTTATTTATCCGAGATTATGAACAACCTGATGTTTCGCCGCAATTTCGGCATTTATAGCATGATCCGCTCCTAATCATTATGCTCCCGCATTGATGGCAAGGGGGGGCGTCTGATTGCTGCTGAAATACTTCTTGTTCAGTTTCTTCCCGCGTTGGGGCAGTGATAATCTTGATTTCGCTGATATCTTCCTTCCGGCTTATATCTTTCGCTTCATAAGCTCGCACTTGATCGTCGGGAAGTAAAAATTTAATATCGAGCCAGCGGAAGATATAATCCAAAATCGATTTTGCGATCGGGATTTCTTTATTGCCTGTAAATCCACTCGGTTCAAAGCGCATATGCGAAAACTTATCGATTAAAACCCTATGTGGTACGCCATACTGCAAAGCCATAGAAACCGATGTTGCGAATGCATCCATCAATCCGGAGATTGTGGAACCTTCCTTCGACATGGTGATGAATATTTCGCCCGGTGTACCATCTTCGTAAAGACCGACGGTTATATACCCCTCATGGCCGGCAATTGAAAATTTATGGGTTAGTGCCTGGCGTTCATCCGGTAGCCGGCGTCTCTGAGGTTTTCTTTTGGTAACATCAGCTGTCTTATCAAGACTGGTGTTTAAAGGTTGAGTTCGTTTACACCCATCGCGGTATATTGCAATCGCTTTTAAACCCATGTGCCATGCTTCAATATAAGCATTAGAGATATCTTCTGATGAAACATCAGAAGGCATATTCACGGTTTTGGATATTGCACCTGAGATAAACGGTTGAACGGCCGCCATCATTTTAATATGACCCATGTATCCGATTGAGCGTGCACCTTTGGCAGGTTTGAATGCGCAATCAAATATCGGTAGATGGTCTTCGCGCATATGAGGGGAACTCTCGATTGTATCGTTTTTATCGATATACGCGATAATATGTTCGATCTGTTCATCGATATAACCTATTTTTTTAAGCGCAAGCGGTACGGTTTGATTGACGATTTTAAGCATTCCTCCGCCAACTAACTTTTTATATTTTACAAGGGCGATATCGGGTTCGACACCGGTGGTGTCGCAATCCATCATAAAACCGATTGTGCCAGTTGGTGCTAGGACGGTTGTTTGTGAATTTCGAAAACCATAATCACGACCAAAAACAAAAACATCGTCCCATACTTTTCGTGCCGCAGTCAGCATATTACTCGGAACGAGTTTATCTGAAATCTGGTCGGCTGCAAATCCATGCATTTTCATTACTCTAAGCATAGAATCACGGTTTTTCTTATAACCCTTAAACGGTCCCATTTCTTTTGAAATAAGAGCTGATTGTTTATAAGCTTGACCGGTCATCAAAGCGGTGATCGCCGCAGAATATGATCTACCTTCATCACTGTCATATGCAAGTCCCCGCGCCATTAAGAGCGCACCCAGATTTGCATATCCCAATCCCAACGGTCTGAAATGATGACTGTTCTGTTCGATCTTTTGCGTGGGGTAACTTGCGTTATCAACTTCGATCTCTTGAGCAGTTATAGAGATAGAAACTGCCTGACAAAAAGATTCGATATTGAATTCGCCTTCTTCATTCCGGAATTTCATCAGATTCAACGAAGCTAGATTACATGCCGAATCGTCGAGGAACATATATTCGCTGCAAGGATTTGAAGCATTAATTGGCGCTGTTTGCGGACATGTGTGCCACTTATTAATAGTCGTGTGGAATTGCATGCCCGGATCTCCGCAAATCCATGCCGCGTCAGCCATCTCTTTCATGATATCGCGCGCGCGTAATCGTTCCATAGGTTGACCGCCGTGAACCGCACGAGTTGTCCACTCACGGTCTTCAATTACACAACGCATGAATTCATCAGATGCTCTAATGGAATGATTCGCATTTTGATAAAAAACGGAATCGTAAGCACCACCAGGTACGTTGAATCCACCGTCGTAACCAACATCAATCAGAGACCATGCTTTTTTCTCTTCATTCGCTTTGCACTGTATAAATTCTTTTATATCCGGATGGTCTGCGTTAAGGATTACCATCTTGGCAGCTCTGCGGGTTTTTCCGCCTGATTTAATAACACCTGCAAAAGCATCATAACCTTTCATAAACGATACAGGTCCCGAAGCTGTTCCTCCGCCAGATAAACCTTCTTTAGATGATCTCAATGATGAAAGGTTTGATCCTGTACCCGATCCCCATTTGAAAAGTTTTCCTTCGGTTTTGGCTAATTCGAGTATAGAATCCATAGTATCCTCTACCGAATTTATAAAACATGCCGAACATTGTGGCTTTTCTTCAATTCCAACATTGAACCATACCGGACTATTAAAGGCTAGGTATTGATGCACTAACAAATAGCAAAGTTCATTGTAAAATATATCGCCATCTTCCACAGAGGCAAAATAGCCTGCTTCTTTACCCCAAACAGTGATAGTGCGCGCAACCCGCTCAATTAGCTGTTTAACGCTCGTTTCGCGCTGAGGGGTGCCCATCTTTCCGTGAAAATATTTTGAAACAACAACGTTCGTGGCAGTCATCGACCAAAATTTTGGAACTTCGACATTCTTCTGTTCGAATATAATTTCACCCTTTTCAGTCGTTATATTAGCGGTACGCGTTTCCCACTCAATCAGATCAAATGGGTGAATACCTTCTTTAGTATAATAACGTCTGAATTTTAATCCATGCTTTTGTTTTAATTGCTGATTTACTTCTAATTCGTTTGATTTATTATCCTCCGGATTCGCAAATAACATTTTCTCTGATAGTGTCATTAATAATTCTCCGTCTTCTAATCAATTCTGTTATATTATCGATTAAACATTTAAAAACAAATAATCGTTCGTTGTAGACATATGGAACATTATCTCCTCCCAATTCGAGCGTCGTCAAAGTTCGGTTAATCGGTTCTTCATAATTCAGTGACGATGCTGGTTCAAAATATATGGAGATATGAGAAAGAAGTCAAGTAAAAAATTATTAAATTTTTGATAAAAAAAATATTTTTTTAATTGTTAATCTTTTCTCTTGACATGAAACAAAAAATGACGTTTTTGAACACCTCTCAACCGTTTTAAAAGATTCATCAATCAGGTGGTTTGCTTTTTTCAAAGGGATAGATTATTATATATTTGACCATTTCCACAAATCAAAGGTAATTTATGGCGACTGTCATCGAATTTTCCACAGTTGTTGAGATGTTTGATAACATCACACAAAAATATCTCACGGATTCTCGCCCGATGCTGATGCATAAGATAGAAGGTGCTTATGTGAATTTTTCTTACAATCAGGTGCGTGAAATGGTTCGTACCTTCGCTCTGGGATTAGCGGCAATCGGTGTGAAACGGGGTGATCATGTTGCCGTGATATCCGAGAACCGCCCTGAATGGGTTGTTGCGGATATGGCGATTATGAAATTGGGAGCCGTAAACATCTCAATCTATCCCACTCTCACACCAAAACAAATTGAATATATCCTTAACGATGCGGATGTGAAATTTGCGATCGCATCCAACCAACTCCAGCTTAACAAAGTTCTTAAAATCTTTCATGAAGTAGCGTCGCTTAAACGTGCGATAGTTCTCTCCGATAAAGTTATAACACAGGAAAAAAAGGTGATGAATTATTCTCATGTAATCGAGATGGGGAAAGAGTTCGATCAACTTTATCCGGGTTATCTTGAGAATGAGCAAAAGAGAATCAAGCTGGATGATCTGATGACGCTGATCTATACTTCCGGTACAACAGGTAATCCTAAAGGGGTAATGTTGACTCATAATAATTTAGTAAGTAACATGAAGGCATGTGCCTCAGTCATTCATTTCGGCAGTGAAGATATTCTTCTGTCCTTTTTACCCCTTTCACATTCTTATGAGCGACTTGGAGGTTATTACACTGCGATGTCGTGCGGTACAACAATCGCTTATGCCGAAAGCATTGATACTTTGCGCGATAATCTTTTAGAAGTAAAACCCACTATTGTCACGACAGTTCCGCGATTATTTGAAAGATTGTATAATCGTATCATGAAACAGATGAGTGAAGAATCGAAAATAAAACAGACAATTTTTAATTGGGCAATTAACGTTGGAAAGACTTACAGGTATTCGAAACGAAAGAATGTCATAGCCACCGGATTATCGCTCCAACATAAAATTGCAGATAAGCTTGTATTTAAAAAAATAAGAGAACGGACCGGCGGGCGGATAAAATTTTTCGTATCAGGTGGAGCTGCTCTATCAGCCGAACTCGGCGAATTCTTCGATGCGATTGGAATTGTTGTGATAGAAGGATATGGCATGACCGAAGCTTCACCCGTCATTTGCGCAAATCTGGAGCAACATTATAAATTCGGAACTGTCGGTCCGCCATTGCCCGGTGTTCAGGTGAAGATTGCGGAGGATGGTGAAATTCTTGCAAAGGGTCCGAATGTTATGAGAGGATATTGGAAAAATCCGGAAGCCACAAAAGAAGCAATCGATGAAGATGGGTGGCTGCACACCGGAGATATCGGACAGTTCGATTCGGATGGATTTCTAAAAATCACTGATAGAAAAAAACATCTGTTTGTCAGTTCCGGCGGAAAAAATATCGCTCCCCAACATATTGAAGGATTGTTTCTTCAATGTCCATTCATTGAACAAGTTGTCCTGATCGGTGACGGAAGGATGTATCTTACCGCGCTGATTGTACCGAATTTTGATATGTTAAGAGAGTATGCAAAAAAACATCACATACAATTTCAATCTAATGAAGATTTAGCTCAACATCCCGAGATTTACAAATTGTTCGAAGGTGAGATATCAAAATTTCAAAAAGATCTCGCAAATTATGAACGAGTCCGGAAATTTACAATTCTAAACAGTCCACTGACAATCGAAAACGATGAACTCACTCCCACAATGAAAGTTAAGCGCCGGGTTGTTGAAGCTAAATTCAAAGATGTTATCGATAAAATGTATGCCGATTTAGTTTAATTTCCATTTCTAAAAGATCTGAAACCAATCGAATTGTCTGTTCCATGAAGAAAATTCCTCTGAAAGACAGACGCGTATCTTTAGCCCGGGCACTTTCTAAACTTGGTTTCTGTTCCCGTTCGTCATCCGAAAAAATGATATTAGCAGGACGTGTTGATGTGAATGGGAAGCCGTGTTTAAATCCATCATACCGTTGTGACCTCTCCTCGGATAAAATTAGCGTTGATAAAAAAGCGATTTTTAAAGAAGTACTTAATTATATCATATTGAATAAACCGGTTGGTGTGGTTACCACGAGATCAGATGAGATGGGGAGAAGTACAGTCTATGATTTATTAGGCGAAAACAGCCGGTGGATTTTCCCTGTCGGAAGATTGGATAAAGATACGTCTGGCTTACTAATTATGACTAATGATACTCAACTCGGTAATTTCCTAACAAATCCTGAAACCAAAATCCCTAAATCCTACGAAGTTACGATCAATAAAAAAATTACACCCGATGATATTACAAAACTTGAGTCGGGGATTGTAATTGGAGAAGAAAAATTTTTGCCAGCGATTATTCATCGGAGAAATGAGAGAGAGATTGAGGTAATCATAGTTGAAGGTAAAAATCGGCAAATACGGCGAATGTTTCAATCGTTAGGATACAAAGTCACCTCATTAACCCGTACAAAAATTGGAGGATTGACGATGATGGATTTAAAACCTGGTGAGTGGAAATATCTCACGCATGAGGAAATAAAACTTTTAAGTGTTAAGCGGATGAAATAATTCAAACCGACATTACAAATCAAACTCACAACTCATAATTCATAACTCAATTAAAACCATGTCCAAGATAAGCAGTTCTATTGTGGAGCTTTGTGTTTTTAAAAAAGAGATTTTGGAAACAAAATATTTGCTTCTGCATCGAACCCCGGATGAAAAAGTATATCCAAACCTCTGGCAGTTTATTACAGGTTCTATCGAAGAAAATGAAAAAGCAAGAGATGCTGCTATCCGAGAATTGGCAGAAGAAACCGGTTTAAAACCAAAGTCATTGTGGGTTGTTCCTTACGTTCTTTCATTTTATAATGCCGAATGGGATTCGGTGAACTTGTGTCCGTTTTTTGCCGCCGAGGTAGCCGGTGATAGTGTGATCACACTATCGGAGGAACATGATGATTACGAATGGTTTACATACGACGCAGCGATTCAGAAATTGGTTTGGCCCAGTTGGCGGGAAGGGCTGAAAATTGTCAATGAATATATCATTCCCGGTAAGGAAATTCAATCAGATATTCACCGGATATTTTGAAGAATACAAGTCAACCGATTCCGAACTGGGATGTCTAATATTTAAATCAAAATGTATAATAATTCTAAGGGGTTTCAAATATGAAACAGAGAATAATTTTAGCATTGGTGCTCATGCTTGGTTTGAGTATTCTGCCGAATCCGGGATGGGGGCAAATCAAGAAAGAAGTAATCAAGATTGAAAGCAAAGGTAAACAAGGATATTTGGGAGTTCAAATCCTGGATGTGAATAAGAAGTTAAAGGATAAGAAAAATCTTTCCGTCGAGCGTGGTGCTTTCGTTCAGGAAGTTGTCGATGACAGTCCTGCCGAAGAAGCAGGAATCGAAAAAGGTGATGTTATATTGAAATTCGCTGATGAGATGATTGATGATGGTGAAGATTTGACCGATGCTGTTCGCGCAACGAAACCGAAGACAGAAGTATCCATAGAAGTCAATCGTAATGGAGAGAAAAAAACAATCAAAGCGGTTATCGGGAAGATGAAAACTCCGCAGGCGTACGCATTTAATTTTGATGACGAAGGAATGAAATGGAGCTCACCGTCTCCTAATATTTCAAATCTCAGAAAGAAATTAAATATCCGTGTTTTCTCTGAAAGTGAATTCCACGGAGCACAGATGCAGTCACTCACCAAACAGCTCGGTGAATATTTCGGTGCACCCTCCGGGAAAGGTTTACTTGTGACAGAGGTTGAGAAATCGAGCGAAGCTGAGAAAGCAGGTTTTAAAGCTGGTGATGTGATAACCAAAGCTAACGGAAACAAAGTAAAAGATGTTGGTGATCTGCAAGAAGAAATTTCCGATTCTGATGGAAAAAGTATCCCAATCGAAATTATGCGAGACAAGAAGTCGTTGATTCTTAACATGAAGATTGAAAAAGAGGATGATGAGTATGATGACGACGAATGGTCGGGTAATATTATTGTAAGTCCGGGTGGAAATTGTGCGAAATCATCTTGCATTCAGATACCCAGTCATAGAGTTGAGAAAGGACATTTGCAGCATAAATTGCATGACCTTCGAAAAGGGATAGAAAAAGGGATGCTTAAAATCAAACAGGCAATCAGGCGCGAGTTTCAAGAGTCGTAAAATATTATAAGTAGATACTTTCCTCATTTGAAAGTACAAGATTGTTCGATGAATCGGACAAACTTGTACTTTTTATTTATATTGTTATATTTTAAATACAAATAACCCGCAGATCTGTTCTCTTTCATAAAGTGTGAACCGATCTCGAACATTTTAAATATTCGGTTTAGCTTTAATGAAATATTATTTATTTCCGGCTCTACTTTGTTTAATTTTATTCTTTTCTTTTGTAGCCCTCCCACAAGACGCTCCACAATCTTCAATAAAACCGTACGAAGATGATGCAAGGAAAATCATTTCGGAAGGATTGCAATCTTGCAAGGCATTTTCAATACTTCAGGATTTATGTTTGAATGTCGGTCCGCGGTTAGTTGGTTCACCTGAAGCCGCGAAAGCCGTAATATGGGGTGAAGAATTAATGACAAGATTAGGTTTTCAAAATGTACATACTGAGGTTTGTACCGTACCGCACTGGGTCAGAGGCGGTGTTGAAAAAGGGACGATTAAAAATTCCGGGGGGAAACTAATTCCGATAAATATTTGCGCACTTGGTGGAAGCATCGGAACTGCCGGCGATGGAATCGAAGCAGAAGTATTAGAAGTGAAATCATTTGAAGAGTTGCAATCTCTGAAAGATAAAGCACGTGGAAAGATTATATTTTTCAATCGTGCAATGGATAAAAGTAAAATAAATCCAGGCGAGGCATATGGCGGTGCGGTAAATCAGCGCGGAAGCGGTGCGGTTGAAGCGGCGAAAGTCGGCGGTGTTGCCGCACTTGTGAGATCAATGACGATGCAATTAGATAATGTACCGCACACAGGTTCAATGCATTATGTTGATACTATTCCAAAAGTTCCTGCAGCATCAATCAGTACGCTTGATGCAGATTTATTGGCCAGTTTATTGTCGGTTGATAAAAAACTGAAAATAAAAATTCAACTATTTTGCCAAACCTTTCCCGATGTTGAATCGGCAAATGTGATTGGTGAAATAAAGGGAAGTGAAAAACCTGATGAAGTAATTGTTATCGGTTGTCATCTTGATAGCTGGGATAAAGGTCACTGTGCTCATGATGATGGTGCCGGAACTGTTCATGTGATTGAAGCATTACGGCTTATAAAAGATGTCGGACTAAAACCCAAGCGGACGATTCGTGCTGTTTTGTTTATGAATGAAGAATTTGGATTGAACGGTGGAATCGCATACGCCAAAAAAGATCGCCCCGGTGAGAAACATATTTGTGCTATAGAGACTGACGCAGGTGGATTCACCCCGCGAGGTTTTGGAGTCGGCGCAGATTCGATAACATTTCCGAAATTTTCTAAATGGTCGTATCTTCTCGATCCGATAGATGCCGGACGTATAACGCGAGGCGGTGGTGGTGCTGATATTTCTGAATTGGCGAAACTTGGCGTAATTACAATCGGATTGAGAGTGGATGGACAGAAATATTTCGATTATCATCATTCCGATAACGACACGTTTGATAAAGTTCATCCGCGCGAACTGGAGCTCGGCGCTATCGCCATCGCAATTTTTAGTTATGTGATTGCACAAGAAGGTATATGATAAAATTCATTATTAATCACTAAATAATGTGAGGTCCGCATGAGATATTTTTGTTACATCTTCGTTTTAATAGTGCTTCTTTTCAATCTCCTGCCCGCGCAATTTGTGCAGGAGAAATTCGATTCAGCCGCTGTTGCGCAAATCAGAGACGAAGGGATGAATCGTTCCAAAGTAATGGAATATTTAAGTTATCTGACTGATGTTTATGGTCCGCGGCTCACGGGTACTCCCGGTTATATGGAAGCAGCGAAGTGGGCAAAAAGCCAGTTGACATCCATTGGACTTGAAAACGCGCATCTTGAAGCTTGGGGACCTTGGGGTAAGGGATGGACTTTGAAAAATTATTCGGCAACTGTTTTTGGCAGACAAAATTTTCCGCTCGTATCATATCCAAAAGCTTGGTCACCCGAAATCAGCGAAGCAGTTGCGGATTTGATTTTGTTTGATGCAAAAACAGATAGTGCAGTAAATACTTTCAGAGGAAAATTGAGAGGAAAATTTGTGCTGCTCAGCGACTCTCGCGAGCTTAAACCTCCATTTGAACCTTACGCAGAGCGTGATGCCGATTCAAGTTTGTTGAAACTTGCAAATTCTGATGGTCAGAGACGTGGAGGAAGAAGATTTGAAATGACCCCCGAGATGAAACAACGCCAACTGATTTCTTATAAAAAAATGCAGCTTTGTTTTGATGAAGGTGCGAAAGCAATTTTAACAATAAGCCAGGGAGATGGCGGGAATGTATTCGTCGGAGCAGCATCTTATCCACAGCACCCCGATTCCGGCTGGTCCAGCGGAGCCAAAGTGTACGACGTCAAAGCCCCAAAATTAATTCCACAAATTTCAGTCGGTGCCGAACATTACAATCGGCTTGTTCGGATGATCCAAAAAGGTGAGAAACCAAAATTAGAATTGGAGATCGATGCTGAATTCAACAAAGCTGATTCAGGATATAACATCATCGCTGAAATTCCCGGGACAGATCTGAAAGATGAGGTAGTAATGATCGGCGGTCATTTCGATTCATGGCATGGAGGCACAGGTGCCGCAGATAACGCTACCGGCTGTTCGGTTGCGATGGAAGCAATGCGAATCATTAAAACTTTAGATTTAAAACCACGCCGGACTATCCGCATCGGATTTTGGGATGCTGAAGAACATGGATTTCTTGGTTCCCGTGGATACATCAACAAACATTTTGCGAACCGTGAAGGAGGATCGTCGGATCGGGACGGGAAAATAGTCTATACTCCAGAGGGTGAAAAATTTTCTGTTTATTTTAACGATGATAACGGAGCCGGAAAATTCAGAGGAATTTATTTGCAAGGCAATGAAGCATGCAGAACGATTTTCAGATCATGGCTTAAACCGTTCAACGACCTTGGCGCTTCAACAGTAACTGTGGCAAACACAGGTGGAACGGATCATCAGGCATTTGACGGATATAATTTGCCGGGCTTCCAATTCATACAGGATGAACTTGATTACGGTTCACGTGTGCACCACGCAACAATGGATCTTTACGACAGATGCCCGCCTGAAGATATGAAACAGGCGGCGGTCATCATGGCGGCATTTGCGTATAACGCCGCGATGAGGGATGAGAAGATACCGAGGAAAGTTCAAAAATAATTCTGAAGGATTAATACAATGAAAAAGATAATCAATATTATACTTACAGTGATTTTTAGTTATTTGATCTACGGATGCTCTGATGAACCACCAAGCGTTCGTGTTTATAACCAGCATACCGAAAAAGCAAATGTGCAGATAAAGACAGCAAACGGGAATACAATCAACCATAATGATGTTTCTCCCGGAACAACTACCGGTTACCGAGACGTTGCAGAAGGTAATTGCGTGGCGACTGCAGTCATTCAGAAGGATAGTGCGGCCCCATCGGTAACCTTCAAAGCCGTTAACGATTATAATTACACGGTTGTAGTGGTTCAGGGTAATCCGTCCTATTTAAGGATCGATTCAAAAAGCAAATAATACTAATTCGATGAATGGATTGCATAAATCGTTACTAGTGGAATCAATCCGGAAGAAGTTTGAAATTAATGATGCAATTATAAGATTCAGGATTTAAATTGGATAATGCTTTTGGTAATATCTCTTTGGCAGTTATTATATATTCTCCTGCCAAATTAGAATAAATTTTTCTATCAATAACGAATCACAAAGTGTCAGAATCAACATCTGACATTTTGTGATTTATTCCCGATGCTATCGGAATCACATCGCTTGAAGGAGCCGTCAATATAATATCATACAAAATTGAATCAATTTCCGTCTGCGGAATATACAGCAGGACCGATAACCCTTCTGAAAGTGAATCGTTGTAAATTGTAGGGTATGTAGAAATGCCGCTACTCCGTGATTGATTCTGGTATTCTAAAATAAAATCAGTGTACTGCTTCTCTATCGGTCCTGTTCTTATATCTATTTTGGGTGAAAATAAAAATTTATAATCTTCTCGGTCAGGAAGTGGCAACGCTTGTTGATGAGATGCAAGATGCAGGATACAAGTCGGTTGAATGGAATGCAAGCTCGCTGTCGAGTGGTGTTTATATATATCGTTTGTCGGCAGGTTCATTCACGGATTTGAAGAAGTTAGTGCTGGTGAAGTAAAACCTAAGTAGTGTTGCGAAGGTTCTAAAGAATTTATCGAGAAACCTTCGCAAGGTTTTCAGACTTATGCGGTTTGCGCCATGATGAATTTTTCGTCGTGTGGATTAGGTCGATGCGAACCGCATTTTATTTATTTACAATTTTTATCAAACATCTCTTGAAGCATGCGGGCAACATTTTCAGGTGTGTTATGTTGAATGCTTGAACGATGTATAATGCCCGCGAATTTCCCATCCTTCAATATCGCAAATGAGGGTGATGATGGAGGTTCAGTGGCAAAATACGATCTTGCTTTTGCAGTCGCTTCCCGATCTGTGGTTGCAAAAATTGTTGTGAAATAGTTCGGTAATTTGTTATGCTTCATCGCTATTTCCAAGGCCGGAACGGCAACCCCTGAGGCACAACCGCATGCCGAGTTTATGTAAACAAGCATAGTCCCGCGGTGATTGTTGAATGTCTGCTCAACTTCTACTGTTGTGCGTAATTCTTTCAATCCCATTTTGCGTATCTCTGCTCTTAAATCGTCGTTGGTAATCATAATTTTCTCGAATAGATTTATTATTTAATTAGTTAGTGATTTGAGTGAAGTGCTAAACGGTTTCCCTCGGTATCTTCGAAGACCGCCATATACCCATATTCTGGTGTTATTATTGTTTTTGCAACTAATATCTTACCGCCATGCATTATTATTCTGTCGAGTATCAGTTGCAAATCGGGATTGGCGCTCATATAAACCAAAACTCCTTCGTGTCCCGGTTTGTAAAATTCGTGATGCTCACAAAGCGCACCGCCAATTGTTTTATCTCCAGCGGGGAATAACGCCATCTTCAGCCCGTTCGGCAGTGTAATATCCTGAAATTGGATATCGAAAACCGAACCATAAAATTGTTTTGACCGTGTGAGATCATTTGCCGGTATTTCGAACCAGCCGATTGTTTTTTCCATTACTGCCATAATTATTTGTCTTCCTTATGTAACTTTTGAAACAAATGTTTTGATGAGAACGTTTCCCACGTCATATAAAAATTATATTGAATTTAAAGTAATGTTTTGCACTTCCCTCATCAATTTCGTAAATTATGCAGTTCAAATTAATATAAAGGTATTAGCATGAGTTTGCTGGTAGTTGGATCGCTTGCGATTGATACAATTGAAACTCCATTCGGCAGGGTGGAAAATGTTTTGGGTGGTTCATCCACATATATATCCATTGCGGCAAGTTATTTTATCAAGCCCATACGTTTGGTAGGAGTGGTGGGTGATGATTTTTCGAGTGAATATATAAAAATGCTTGAAGATCGTGAAATTGATCTGGAAGGTATGCAGGTTATCGCGGGCGGTAAAACTTTCAGATGGGGAGGGAGGTATCATTACGATCTCAATGTGCGCGATACCCTCTATACGGATTTAAATGTTTTTCAACACTTCAATCCGGTTATACCAAAATCGTACAAGAAGACAACTTACGTATGCCTCGGCAATATCGATCCTGTTCTACAGCAGCGTGTTTTAGAGCAAATAGAAAAACCGCGCCTTGTTGTTGGCGACACGATGAACTTCTGGATTAAAGGTAAAAATTCTGAACTGAAAAAAACACTCAAGCTGTTAGACGTTCTAATATTAAACGAATCGGAGGCACGCGAGTTAACTAACGAACCAAATCTAATCAAAGCAGGGAAAGCTGTGAGAGATTTGGGTCCACGGATTGTCGTGATAAAAAAAGGAGAACATGGCGCACTTCTCTTCACTCCTGCTACGATATTTTCTGCGCCGGCATATCCACTGGAAAATATTTACGATCCTACCGGTGCCGGTGATACATTCGCGGGCGGATTTATCGGTTGGATTGCGAAAACCGATGATATCTCGGATGATAATCTGAAACGAGCCGTGATTTACGGAAGTACAATGGCATCGTTTTGTGTGGAAAAATTCAGCTTAGATAGGTTCGAAAATTTAACAACTCTTGAAATACACGATCGCTTTCATTCGTTCCGCGAGTTGTCTCATTTTGATGAAGATTTTTCAGATAAAAAATAATGATTAGATCGATTGAGTGGTTAGGTGATTCTGTAAAATATATAGACCAGACCAAACTGCCTTTGGATGAAGTTTACATCAAGACTTCTGATTACAGAGATATTGCCGGTGCTATCAGAAAACTTGAAATTCGCGGTGCACCATTAATCGGCATCGCCGCTGCATATGGTGTGGCACTTTCGGCGATCGAATCGAGAAAGAGCGAGATATCACAATTCGTAAATGAAATTAATAAAGCTGTCGATCTACTCGCCTCCACCAGACCCACTGCTGTAAATTTATTTTGGGCTTTGAAAAGAATGAAAGCAATTTTAAATTTGAACCGCGATATTGAAATTGTTCGAAGAGCTTTAATCGATGAAGCTATTACGATTCACTCTGAAGATATCAAGATGTGCAAAGAGATTGGAGAACACGGCTCAACTTTGATTCCCGATAACGCAACGATACTTACACACTGCAATACAGGCGCGCTCGCCACAGGTGGAGATGGAACGGCACAAAGCGTGATTACAACGGCTCATTCGCAGGGGAAACGGATCAATGTTTTTGCAGATGAAACACGTCCGTTGTTGCAGGGCGCAAGATTAACGGTATGGGAATTAATGAAGCATGGAATCGATGTAAAACTAATAACAGATAATGTAGCGCCTTATCTAATGCAAAGAAATAAAATCACGCTCGCAATCACGGGTGCCGATCGTATTGCCGTTAACGGGGATGTTGCAAACAAAATCGGAACTTACAGTATCGCGGTAAACGCGAAACATCATGGAATTCCATTTTACATCGCGGCACCTACTTCAACAATAGATGTTTCCATTAAATCAGGTTCCGAGATTTCAATTGAAGAAAGAAATATTGAAGAAGTGACATTAATTAACGGGAGAAGAATTGTGCCTAATGGTGTTAAAGTTTACTCACCTGCTTTCGATGTTACACCTGCTTCATTGGTAACCGCAATCATCACCGATCGTGGTTTGTTTTACCCACCATTTGATTTTAGTAAATGAGCGTCATCGAAAAAACGGAGGCGATCGTTTTAAGATCGGTTGATTTTCGCGAATCGAGTAAGATAGTTACTTTCTACACAAAAAAGTTCGGCAAAATCGCGGGGATAGTCAAAGGGGCGAAGCAGACGAAAAATAAATTCGGATCATCGCTCGAGCCGATGTCTTATGTTTCACTTGTATTTTACTTTAAGGAGGGCAGAGATGTTCAAACAGTGTCGAGCTGTGATATCGTAAAACCGTTTCGCAAGTTGTTCGATGATATTGATAAAATGACCGTGGGTATGGGAATTATTGAACTGCTCAACAATGTAACTCTCGACCGTCACGAGAACATACAATTATTTACTCACGTGGTAAATAGTTTGAATTCCATCAATTCTGCAACCAAAAATGCGAAGAATTTGTTCTTTTATTTTGAATATCATCTTGCTCGGTTATTGGGCTTTGGACTTCAATTCGATCATTGTGTCCAATGCGATAAGATATTGAGTCATGTAGTAGACGGCAATCGATATCATTACAGCATCGACCGGGGAGGATTGATATGTTCAAAATGTTCCGGTATGACAGGTACTCAATTTGAAATATCATCGGAACTATTAAAAATCTTTCGCGAGATTTTCTCATCTAATAATATAGATTTGATTATCGAGACCGAGATTGCAAGTGTGAATGGTGAGATGATTCAGAATTTTTTATGGACTTATCTTCAATATCATCTGCCAAATCTTCATTCACTGAAGACTTTAACCGTCTTGGGTAAGATTGTTTAACTAGAATTTCGAATTTAAAATAAATTAATATTGAAAATGTAACAATCAAGCAAATTAAAAGTATAATTCAGATAAAACAATGTTAAACTTGGAGTAATTCTAATTATGTCAAAAAAATCAATTATCGCTTCTGCTCTTCTTATAGTAATGGGTGTTGTATTCAGTTTTGTTTTAGGTCCGCGTTTAGCGTGTGAATCTCAAATAAAATTAGGAGGCGCTCCACCGATTAACAATCCCGATTATAAATCGCTGAGCAAAGCATTCATCGATGTCAGCAAAGCAGTTTCACCGACAGTTGTTTCCATTACGATAACCACAAAAGTCAAGAATGAAAAAGATCAAAAGGATAGCGAATGGTTTTTCCATTTCTTCGGACCCGAAGGTCAGCGGCAGCCACAAGTACCTCAAATGGAAGGTGGTTCCGGTTTTGTAATCAGTCCTGATGGTTATATCATGACAAATAATCACGTCGTAGTAGAAGCGGATGAAAAGAAAATTGAAGTGACTTTCAGTGATGGGAAAAAAGAGAAGGCGAAAATAATTGGAACAGATCCTACAACCGATCTTGCCATCATTAAAGTGGAAAGAAAAGATTTAAGCGTGGCGGCATTGGGAAATTCGGATGATGTGGAAATCGGTGAGATGGTCATGGCTGTCGGAAATCCGCTGGGATTAGAAGGCACAGTAACATCCGGTATCGTAAGTGCAACAGGAAGATCGATTGGAATTTTGAGGCAAGAAGGTGTTGGAAATTTAGGGATCGAAAATTTCATTCAAACCGATGCGGCAATTAATCCCGGAAACAGCGGTGGTCCGCTTGTTAACCTTCGTGGTGAAGTTGTTGGGATAAACTCGGCGATCGCTACAACGAATCAAAGATACCAGGGATATGGATTTGCCATTCCAATTAATCTCGCTAAAGTAGTCGCGGAAGATTTAATCAAGAACGGAAAAGTTCGCAGAGGTTATCTCGGAGTCATGATTTCTCCGATAGACGATAAGATGGCAAAAGCATTGGGATTGGAAAAACCGGAAGGTGCATTGATTCAGGAAGTCCAAAAAGATGGTGCCGCTGAAGAGGCGGGTATTAAAGCTGGTGATGTCGTAATTTCCATCGACGGTAAAAACGTGAAAGCATCGAACGAATTACAATCATTGATCGCCCGAAAACATCCCGGCGAAAAAGTATCTCTGAAAATTTTCAGAGACGGAAAAAATATTGAAAAATCGGTAACCCTCCGTGCAAGAGATGAAGATAAAGATATCGCGAAGAATGCTGACGACGAAAAATCGAAAGAAGATGAAAATTCAGAAACAGCTTCATCAAAGACGGTAACATTTGAGAATTTAGGATTATCCGTTCAAGCATTAACAAGTGATATCAAAAAGCAATCGAAAGTTGATAATGGAATCATCGTTTCGAATGTTGTTCCAATGGGTGAAGCATTCAATAACGGACTCGCTCAGGGCGATATCATTCTTCAGGCAGATAAAAAAGATATTAACTCAACCAAAGATTTAAAAAGTATTATCGAAAAGAAAAAAGGGGGAGACGCGATTCTCCTTAGAATAAAAAGAGGTGAGACCGTGTCCTTTATCGCTCTTCAACTGCCTAAAGAATAAGTAAACCATAATCTATTTATAGAAGCCCTGCCGTTTAGCGGGGCTTTTTTATTTCTATACCGTTGATCATATATTTAAATTTTCATTTTTGCATCTAACCTTGCAAATTGTTAGATTCACAGATCAAAATCAACCCATTTTAATCATTAATCATGGAGTAACTCTCAATGAAAGTTTTACTCGCAATTTTATTTTTGGTGATATTTATGAATATATCCACCATAGCGCAAATAGATGTTAAGTTTGAGCAGTATAATCTGGATAACGGATTGACTGTAATCCTTCATGAAGATCATAACGCGCCGGTTGCTTCGGTGACGGTTATGTATCATGTCGGCTCGAAAAACGAGAAACCTAAACGGACAGGTTTCGCTCACCTGTTCGAGCATATGATGTTCCAAGGGTCGCAGCACGTTGGCGACAATGAACATTTTAAATTGCTTCAGGAAGTTGGGGCAAACGTAAACGGATTCACACAGCAAGATGGCACAACATATTTCGAAGTTTTGCCGAGCAATTTCGTCGAGCTTGGTTTGTATCTTGAGGCAGACCGAATGGGATTCCTGCTGTCGGCGATGACGCAGGAAAAATTAGACAACCAGCGCGACGTAGTGAAAAACGAACGCCGGCAAAATTACGAGAACCGTCCGTACGGGCTTGCGGATGAAAAAATTGCTAAAGCTCTTTACCCCGCAACTCATCCTTATAGCTGGCCCGTGATAGGATATATGGAAGATTTATCTGCCGCTTCTTTGGATGATGTGAAAGATTTTTTTAAAACATATTACGCGCCGAACAATGCCTGTTTGGTTGTTTCAGGCGATATCAATCCGGAAGATGTGAAACCGATGATTCAAAAATATTTTGGATCAATACCCAAGGGCAATTCATTCGATCGTCCGCAGGCAGTCCCTGTTTCTCTGGAAAAAGAGGCAAGAATATTTTACGAAGACAAAGTCCAATTACCAAGATTAAATCTCACCTGGCACAGTGCTGCCGGAAACACGCGAGATGATGCTGTGATGTCGGTATTCTCAGATATACTCACAAACGGCAAGAGCTCTCGCTTCTATAAATCATTGGTCTATGATAAGCAGATTGCTCAATCGGTTCGGGCATCTCAGGGTGGATCGGAAATAGCAGGAGAATTCCAGATCCAGATTACACCGAAACCCGGTAAGAATCTCACCGAAATGGAGAAAGCCATCGACGAAATTCTCTCCGATGTTTTTAAAAATGGTGTAACTCAAGACGAAATCGATAAATCTGTCACAGGAACTGAAGTGCAGATTGTGAATCGCAGTGCAACAGTTCTTGGCAAAGGGAATACTTTAGCCGCCAGTTACTTCCTTACCGGTGATGCGAACAATATTAACCGCCAGATGGAATTTTATAAAAACATCACACCTAAGGAAGTTATAGAAGTTGCAAAAAAATATTTACAACAGCCGAAAGTTGTGTTAAGCGTTGTACCGCTCGGTAAACCCGAACTAGCCGCGAAGAAAGGAGAATGAGTGCCATGAAATATTTATTGAACTTTTTCTTGATTGGACTAATCGTCATGATATTTCTTTCAACAGTTTCGAATGCTCAGGATGTAGATCGCACCAAACGACCCGAAGGTAAAGCCACACCAACGGTTCAGCTTCCTGATATTCAAAAAGAAAAATTGAAAAACGGATTGCAGGTTTGGTTGGTTGAACGGCATAATTTACCAACGGTTGCGTTCAATCTTGTGTTTCAGGCAGGCTCCGATCATGACCCGCTGAATATGACAGGATTAGCTTCGATGACTGCCGATGTAATTGACGAAGGAACCAAGACTCGCGATGCATTGAAGATCTCGGATGAGATAGAATCTATCGGTGCTTCTTTCAATGTAGGATCGAGCTGGGATGGTTCATTTATGTCGTTAAGTTGTTTATCGAAATATGTCGATAAAGGACTTGATGTCTTTGTCGATGTTTTGGTGAATCCTGTTTTTCCGCAGAAGGAATTTGACCGGTTACAAAAACAACGACTTACATCATTGCTGCAGCAAAAAGATCAAGCTGTAATGATTGCCAACAACGCGTTTTCAACAATTCTTTACGGTTCAAATCATCCTTATGGAAATAATCCGTCGGGCACGGAAGTATCTGTGAAAGCAATGACAACAAGCGATCTGCAGAAATTTTATCAAACATATTACCGTCCAAATAATGCAACCCTCATTATTGTCGGCGATGTTAAGATGAATAATATTCTCCCTCTGCTGGAGAAATTGTTCGCCGACTGGAAACCTGCAGACATTCCAACATTTTCTGTCCCGGCTCCTCCAACGGTTGAGAAAAGAAAAATTTATCTTATCGATAAACCAGGCGCGGCGCAATCCGAAATTCGCATCGGTTATCCTGCCTTGCCAAGGAGCACACCGGAATTTTTCCAGGTGCAAGTGATGAACCGAATGTTGGGCGGGCAATTCATGAGTCGAATAAATTTGAATCTTCGCGAGAAACACGGATTCACTTACGGCGCGCGTTCGTCGTTCAATTTTCAAAAAGGTGTCGGACCATTCACTGCCTCTGCAGGAGTTCACACCGCAAAGACCGACAGCTCGGTGCAGGAATTTCTTGCAGAAATTAAATTAATGTACGATAAAGGTATGACTGCTGAGGAATTGGAATTCGTGAAGAAAGGATTGATCGGTGGTTTTGCTCTCTCTTTTGAAACATCATCCCAAATCGCCGGCGCTCTACAAAGTATTGTGCTGTACGGATTACCTGATGATTATTTCAATAAATATCTTCAAAACTATGAGAATGTGACTCTTCAAGATGTCGCAGATGTTTCAAAAAAATACCTCGACACTTCACGAATGGCAGTGGTGGTTGTTGGGGATGTAGAAAAAATTAAAGAAGGAATAAAAGCTTTAAATACGGGCGATGTTGTTTTCTGTGATTTAGACGGGAAAGAAATCAAATAAGAATCTTTTTGCGCCTTGGTTTTTTTGAATTATTTCAAAAAAGCTAAGGCGCAGTAATTTATATATCTGCGGATTATCGGATCGACCTTTTCAGGGATGATCTATAAGATCATCAATTCTTGACAAATGGCTGAAATTCTGTTATATTTTTTAAGTATAATTATCGGTTTTTCACTATTTACACTAAAACAAAAGGAGTAATCAGTCTTCAGTGCGCAGTATACCCATAAATCGAACGGTAAACTGAACAGCAAAGTGCTCATTCTCAATCAAAATTACGAACCAATGAGCGTTTGCAATGTTAAGAAAGCTATTATATTATTATACCTTGGAAAAGCTGAACTCATAGAAGCCTCGAATGGTCAGTTGGTTCATTCTGTATCTATGAACATGCCTTTCCCAAGCATTGTACGGCTTGGTATCTACGTTCATATTCCTTATAAGAAAATTATACTCTCGCGTAAAAACATTCTTCGCCGGGATGGACATCGGTGTCAATATTGCGGCAGGACAGATCTGCCGCTGACGGTTGATCATATCATCCCCAAATCGCACTTGGGTGAAGATTCGTGGGAGAATCTAGTTGCAGCTTGCGTACACTGCAATAATAAAAAGGGAGATCGCACACCGGAAGAGTCGCATCTCAAACTGTTGCGAAAACCGTTACGTCCCAATCATGTTTCGTTCATCCGTCATTTTGTCGGCACTGTTGATGATGGATGGAAGCCATATCTTTATATGAATTAACCGCAAAGGACAAAGTAGTATTGCAAAATAAAAAAAGAATTTTAAGTGGAATGCGCCCGACAGGCAAACTTCACCTCGGTCATCTTGTGGGCGCACTCGAAAATTGGGTGGCTTTGCAAAACGATTACGAAAATTATCACCTCATAGCAGATTATCACGCCTTAACGACAAATCTCGATACCAAAGATCTATATCAGAATTCAATAGA
The DNA here is from genome assembly GCA_016214905.1 of Ignavibacteriales bacterium. NCBI lineage: Bacteria > Pseudomonadati > Ignavibacteriota > Ignavibacteria > Ignavibacteriales > Ignavibacteriales bacterium. The sequence continues at coordinate 283,153 of JACRMQ010000006.1, forward strand.
TATGATGATAGATTGGTTGGCAGCGGGTATAGATCCGGGAAAAAGTCCGATGTTCCGTCAATCTCAAATAAAAGAGCACGCGGAATTATTTATGATATTTTCCATGCTCATCACAACTGCCCGGCTTGAAAGAAATCCAACTCTCAAAGATCAGGTACGTGATCTGAATATCGAAAATGTTATCTATGGACATTTGGGTTATCCAGTACTTCAATCGGCAGATATTCTATTGTATAAAGGGAATGCTGTACCGGTTGGTGAAGATCAGGTTCCTCATATTGAAATCACGAGGGAAATCGCACGCCGTTTTAATCAACAATACGGCGATGTGTTCCCAGAACCGGAGGCGAAGCTGACAAAATTTGCCCGGCTTCCCGGTCTTGACGGAAATATAAAAATGAGCAAGTCAGCCGGCAACACAATTCTTTTATCCGAATCACCAGAAGAAATCAAATCGAAATTAAAGAAAGCCGTAACAGATCCGCAAAAAATTCGCAAGGGTGATCCGGGCAGACCCGAAGTATGTTTGGTCTTTACATATCATCAAAAATTCAATCCGACAGAAACCCCAGAAATCGATGCCGGATGCCGCAGTGGTGTGCTCGGCTGTGTTGATTGTAAAATGAAAGCTGCCGCTGAAATTTCGGAATACCTGAATCCATTCAGGGAGAAAAGAATGTACTATGAATCTCATCAAGAGGAAGTTAAAGAGATTTTAAGCAGTGGAGAGGTGAAGGCAAAAAAGCTTGCCGCTCAAACTATGTCTGAAGTTCGCACTGCTATGAAGTTGGGATGAAAATATATTTGATTTAAATTATCTAATTTTTACTTTTATCTTTTTAATTTTGAATTGAACTGATTTGCCATACCGTATAAATCTGCCGACATTTGAAGGCCCGCTCGATCTTCTGTTGTTCTTCATTAAACGTGACGAATTGGATATCTATGATATTCCGATCTCACGGATTACGAAGGAATTTCTGAATTATATACAGATGCTGCAGGAACTCGATTTAGAAGTTGCGGGAGATTTCATCGTGATGGCGGCAGAATTGATGCAAATAAAAGTTAGAATGCTTCTTCCAAGAGAACCGGGAGAGGAAGAAGAAGCTGATCCGCGTGCCGACCTTGTAAAACGACTCCTCGAATATAAAAGATACAAAGAAGCCAGCGCTGTGCTTTCGGTCCTTGAAGGTGAATCTGGAAAATTATTTTATAGGATGGGATTCCATTCCGATTCGAAAAAAGTAACACTCGAAGATCAAGAAGTCAGTTTGAAAAATGTGACCATGTTCAATCTTATCGCATCTTTCAAAAGGGTGTTGGATAATGTTCCGAAAAAAATATACCATGATATCGAACTGCTGAATGTGACAATCGATGAGCAGATGAGCTATATCGCTGATGTTTTCAGATTAAGGGAAGAGATATCGTTTTTCGAACTTGTTTCGCACATGACTGAAAAAATTCGTATAATAGTTACAATCATCGCGATGTTGGAGATGGTGAAAAATAAAATTATCGGATTTAAACAAACCGATCTTGAAGATGATTTCATAATTTACAAATTACGCTCGGATGCAATTTGATGGAACCGATTTCGGAAAATAAGAGGCAAATTATCGAAGCAGTGATTTTTGGATCTGATGAACCGCTCACAATTCGTCAGATTCAGGATATCTTTTGGCAGGCGGATAATAACGGTCCTCGCTTCCGTGTTAAGGAGGAAGAAATATTAAATACGATTCGCGAGTTGAACGCCGAGTATGTTCAAACAAATCGTCCATTCAGAATTATTCAGGTTGCGGGTGGTTTTCAGTATGCGACAATGCCCGAATTCGCCGAGTGGCTCGGCCGAATGATCAAAGAAAAATCGAGACGCAAATTGACCCAGGCGACTATTGAAACACTTTCGGTAATTGCCTATAAACAACCGGTAACGAAACCGGAAATCGAGGCGATACGTGGAGTTAACGCAGACTATGCGATTCAAAAATTGATGGAGCGGGGTTTGGTAACCATTGTTGGAAGAGCGGCAACACCGGGGAGACCACTGCTGTACGGAACAACTCAGGATTTCTTAAAACATTTTGGAATTAATGATTTATCAGAGTTACCCAAACCGCGCGAGATAGATGAGATAATGGCTGAGCAGGGGATGGACATGGAGCGTGAGCTGCTTCGCCGGATGGGAAAAACAGACGAAGAAATTGAGGAGAGGTTAGGCACCACTGTGGTTAGCGAAAACGGTCAACTGGAAGAATTACCACCGCCGCCCGAGCAGCAAGCGGAAACTGATTCGAATATTCAAACAGATGTTCCGCCACAAGAGTAAGCGTTTACAACGCTCTTTCTTCCAGTCGATTTAGCCAGTCCACCCATAGTTTTAGATTTTATCTCTCTGCTTAATATCCGCTTCCCTATTATTCTTGGATCGATATTAATTCACGATTCTCGGTAATATTTTATTATTTATATCAGGAAAGTTCAAAAATGAAAACACAGGTTGATGAAAAAATAAGGATAAATAAATTTTTAGCTAACGCAGGGGTCGCTTCACGGCGCCAAGCCGATATCTTGATTACGGAAGGAAGAGTTAAAGTCAATAGAGAAACAATCTTTGATCTCGGAGTAAAAATCGATCCGCAAAAAGATAAAATATTTGTTGACGATAAACAGATAGTGATACTCGATGAGAAGGTTTATATTTTATTGAACAAACCGAAAGATTCTATTGCTACTGCCCGCGATGAAAGAGGAAGAACAACCGTAATGGATTATATTAACGCTAAAGAACGTGTATTTCCGGTAGGGCGATTAGACAGAAACACAACCGGTGTATTGTTGTTTACGAATGATGGTGATTTTGCGAACAAACTCATGCATCCGAAATATGAAGTTAAAAAAGCATATAAAGTTACAATCGATAAACCGATTAAACTGGAAGATGTTAGAAAATTAAAAGAAGGTGTGCGTTTATACGACGGAAAAACAAAACCGGCAGAAATATATATTGTCCCGAGAGAGAAAAATAAAGTTGTCGGTGTTATTATTCATGAAGGAAGGAATCGTCAGATTCATCGGATGTTTGAATCGTTGGGATATGAGGTCCACAAGCTTGACCGTATAGCTTATGGCGATATCTCTTACGAAGGTTTGCCGCGCGGTCATTGGCGTCATTTGACTAAAACAGAAGTCAGAAAATTAAAAAATACTGCAGGAATTTTAGAAGGATAGATGAAACTAAGAATCGAGATTCAATAGTCAAAAGCGGAGAACCGTGGAATTAAACTTAAACCTGATAACTTAAAACCATGCTTGTTATGAGATATGAGTTATGAAAATATAATATTTCCACAATCTTGCTTCAATCCTATTTTTTACGTAAATTTATAGCGCTTTTAAATCCCGACGCCGGTCCCGAACCCTCGAAAATTGAGCGGGATGGCGTTTTTTATCTCAATCTTGCAGGTTAATACTAATTTACTGCTTCCTGTGTTTGAAGAATTAACACAAAAACTAGAAGGTGTTTTTAAAAAACTCCGCGGGCAGGGGAGAATCAGTGAGGCAAATGTTGCTGAATCTCTTCGTGAAGTTCGTCGTGTTCTGCTTGACGCCGATGTGAACTACAAAGTGGTGAAGCAATTCATCGATGATGTTCAGAAGCGGTCAGTCGGACAAGAAGTATTAACGAGTATAACCCCCGGTCAGCTTGTCGTAAAGATTATTTTCGATGAGCTTGTAAAATTAATGGGAACTGCACAAACAGAGATGCGCTATGCATCGATGCCACCGACAGTAATAATGGTTGCAGGATTGCAGGGATCGGGTAAAACAACTTTTTGTGCCAAGCTGGCAAACCACTTAAAAAGCAAAGGCCGCTATCCGATGCTTGTTGCCGCAGACGTTTACAGACCGGCGGCAATCGACCAACTGGAAATGTTAGGCAAACAGATTCAAGTGCCGGTTGTAGCAGAACGTGGTCGTACTGCTGTTGACATCGCGGTTGATTCGATTGACAAGGCACGAAAAGCCGCACGTGATGTAGTGATTATTGATACTGCCGGGCGCATGCATATCGATGAAGAGATGATGCGCGAGGTTGAAACGATCAAAACAAAAATCTCTCCGCACGAGATTTTGTTCGTGGTCGATTCGATGACAGGTCAGGATGCTGTCAATACCGCTAAGGCATTCCATGACAGGTTGAATTTTGATGGTGTGGTTCTCACAAAACTTGATGGTGATACACGTGGCGGTGCGGCAATATCGATTCGTGCAGTGGTATCCAAACCGATAAAGTTTGTTGGAGTTGGTGAAAAATTAGATGCTCTTGAAATATTTCATCCCGACAGAATGGCGACAAGAATTCTGGGGATGGGAGATATCGTATCGTTCGTAGAGAAAGCTCAGGAAAGATACGATGAGCATAAAGTGAAAAAATTAGAAGAGAAGATCAGGAAATCGCAATTCACATTTGAAGATTTTTTAGATCAGCTTCATGAAATTAAAAAGATGGGATCGTTGCAACAACTGATGAGCATGATACCCGGAATGAACCGATTGCCGTCTAATGTTGCGCTAGATGATAAAGCGCTCGTAGGTGTTGAGGCGGTAATTCAATCGATGACGCGTGAAGAGAGACAGAAGCCCCAGATAATAAACGGCGAACGAAGGAAGCGGATTGCCTCAGGAAGCGGAACGTCGATACAGGAAGTGAACAAAGTACTGAAGCAATTCAGCGAAATGCAGCGCATGATGAAAACATTTTCAAAGGGTAAAATGCCCAAAATGTTACGCGGCATGCAAGCACCGAGATAGAATTTAATTACATAATAATCAATTAAAAGATAGGAGTAAAAAATTGGTAAAGTTACGATTACGGCGCATAGGAAAGAAAAAGAAGCCGATATATAAGATCGTAGCGGCAGATTCCCGAACATCACGTAGCGGGAGATTTCTTGAGGCAGTTGGTATGTATAATCCGCTCCTCAGTCCGATCGGTTTAGAGATCAACGAAACGCGGCTCTTTACATGGTTAAAGCGCGGCGCTGAACCGACCGATACTGTCCGAAGTTTATTAAAACGAAAAGGTCTCTGGTTCAAGTGGCGATTGCTAAAAAAGGGTGTAGACGAACCGACCATGATCGCCGAATTAGAGAAATGGCAAGTTCTGCAAGGTGAAAAGCTTACGCGTGAAACGGCAAAGAAAGCCCGGCGCAAAGAAGTTCTCAAGAGAAAACGTAAGCCGGTTGAAACACCGGTAGCAGCTCCGGCACCTGTTGCAGAAACCCAGGCGTCTTAAATAACTGAACAACGAGTTTTGTAACTATAATTCATTAACTCATAACTGAAACCATCCCGCAGTTGTCGGTGCGAGGGATCTCGTGGATACGATGGTGCTTAGTAAAATGATATCGTAGAGATTCGATGGCGTGAACCACGACTGGAGATCTCATGAAAGAATTCGTAGAGTACATTGCAAAACAGTTGGTTGATCAACCTGATGGAGTGGTGATTGAGGAAGAAATGAAGAATGATAAACTCATCATCAAGCTCAAGGTACAACAACCTGATATCGGAAAAGTTATTGGTAAAAGAGGAAGAACAGCTTTTGCCTTGCGGACATTGGCCGCGGCTGTTGGCAAGAAGTACGGAAAAAAAGTCGCCGTTGAAGTTGTCGATTAAGTTCCGCCAAGATATATATTCATCGAGCAGACTTTGAGCGAAGTTAAATTCCATTCTGCCGATGAAAATGCTGATCAGCAGTTATTAGCTGTTGCCAAAATTACCGGTTGCTTCGGGGTAAAAGGTAAATTGAAAATTCAATTATTTTCAAATGAACACCCTAACCTGAAGGACATTCGCGATGTAAAGATCGGTATGCATGATTTTGACGCGAAACCGGTTTTGATTGAAGATCTGGAAGAGCAACATAAATCGGTAGTTATATCGATAAGCGGAATTTCCGATAAGAATACCGCTTCGGCTTTCATCGGGCAGTTGATTTTTGTCGATGAAAAAAATATTTGTTCACCTAAGCAGGGCAAATATTTTGTGCATGAAGTGATCGGATGTAAAGTGTATTCAACGCGTGGTGAAATGTTAGGTGTTGTGGAAGATGTTCTTAAACTTCCCGCTCAGGATATCTGGGTGATAAATCGAGGACAGGATAGTTTTTATCTGCCGGTTGTGAAAGAGTTTATTCGTGATGTGGATATTGATATGAAAAAAATAATTATTGATCCGATTGAAGGATTAATGAATGAATGAATCTTCGATCTGCATCGATATCGTTACCGGTTTACCGAAGTTATTGAGAAGTCCGCTTGGCGAAAGTATAATACGGCAAGCGAAAAAGAAAAAATTAGTCACAATCCGCGTGCACGACCTGAGAAAGTATACGCACGACAAACATAGGACAATCGACGGTACACCCTATGGCGGCGGAGCCGGAATGATATTAAAACCGGAACCGATATTTGAATGTATCGAATCGCTTCAGTCTAAACGCAGCTACGATGAAGTGATCTATTTATCGGCAGATGGCGAGAAATTTAACCAATCGCTTGCAAATAATTTGTCGATGAAGAAAAATTTGCTGTTTTTATGCGGACACTATAAAGGAATCGACCACCGGGTTCGCCAGAAATTGATCACTAAAGAAATATCAATAGGTGATTATGTGCTCACCGGCGGTGAGCTTGCCGCAGCGGTTGTTGTAGATGCTTTAGTACGTTTGATTCCCGGTGTTTTAGGCGATGGAGAATCGATGTTAACCGATTCATTTCAGGATGGATTGTTCGATTGTCCGCATTACACAAAACCGGCTGTTTACCGCGATTTGCGTGTACCCGATGTTTTACTTTCGGGTGATCACAAAGCGATTGCGAACTGGCGAAAAGAACAACGCGTAAGCCGGACAAATGAGAGAAAAAAAGTTTAATTAAATATTTATGAAGGAGAAATAAAGATGGACAAACTTAAATTAGTAGAAGCTACTCAAATGAAATCGGATCTCCCCCAATTTAAGGCGGGTGATACGATTAACGTTCATGTGCGTGTTATCGAAGGAGATAAAGAACGCATCCAGCAGTTTCAGGGTGTAGTTATCGGACGGCACGGCTCCGGTTTGCGTGCAACATTTACAGTTCGAAAGATTTCAAATGGTGTTGGTGTGGAAAGAATATTCCCGCTTCATTCCCCGCGAATATCAAAAATCGATCTGATGAAAGAAGGCAGAGTGAGACGTGCTAAGATGTATTACCTGCGCACTCTCGCGGCTAAACAAATCCGCTTGAAAACATCAGCAGATTAATAAGGTGCAAAAACGACTCGGCATAATCGCAGATGCTTATGCTCAGCCGCTTTTTGCCGCGCTGAAGAATAACGGAACATTTTCCCTAGTCTGCGATTCTTCCGCTCAACTTGCTATAAAGCTCCGCGCGAAAAATATCGACGGAGCTTTTCTATCTCCAATCGATTATGCAAAAGATTATTCTTTGTATAAAATTCTACCAGAAGCTGCAGCCGTTTCTGGAGAAAATAGTAATTCAATCTTTTTGTTCTTCAACGAGAATATACAAGAGATAAACTCGATCGCTTTCGATCCTTCTTCTGCATCCGAAATCGTTCTTGCCGGCATCATTTTTTCTGAAAAGTATGATACGAAACCCAAACTTATTCCTGTTTCAATGGACTCACTAACTGCGCTCAAACATTACGACTCATTCCTCGCTGTTGGCGATATTGCTCTCAGCTTGAAAGATAAGACGAACAAAATCGATCTTGTTGATGAATGGTTGGATATATCAGGTTTGCCGTTCGTGCATGGATTCTGGGTTGGCAGGGAGGATCAGCTTACGCATGAGGAAATAAAAATTATAATCGAAGCAGAGAGGAACAAAGCCGCAGCCAAAGGGAACATTCAGCAATTTCAGTACGAGCTGACGGAAGAGGCAATCGAATCGATCAAAGAATTTTTCGGTATGGCATACTATCATGGTATTTTAAAAGATATACCGGATGTGAAGTTTTTCACCTAATAAATTTTGATAAATCAACCTTTCTAATTTCTTGAATATTCAAGAAAATTCATTAAATTGATAACAATTATTACAAATGGAATAGCCATTTGGTAGATTGACTTCATAAGTCGGCTAACGCGTCGAATTATTAGCCGGATTTTTACAATCTTTTTCTATGCTTAAATCCCTCTTCATAAAAAACTACGCGCTGATTGAAGAACTGAATGTAGAGTTCGAGCGCGGATTGATTATAATTACAGGTGAAACCGGTGCCGGTAAATCGATTATCATCGATGCGCTGAGTCTGGTTCTTGGTGAACGCGCCGAAACAGATGCTGTGCGAAAAGGTGCTGACAAAGCTATTGTTGAAGGATTGTTCCATGTTTCCGGAAATCAAAAACTAAAAACATTCCTCACTCAAAACGAAATTGAATTTTCGGATGAACTTATCCTCCGACGTGAAGTCTCAGTTAAAGGACAAAGCCGCTCGTTTATAAACGATACACCAACCACAACCGCAACACTCAAAGAAGTTGGAGATATGTTAGTCGATTTGCACGGTCAGCACGAGCATCAATCTCTTCTTCGAACAGAAACACACATAGATTTACTTGATGATTACGGAAGGTTGGAAAGTTTAGTTGAAGAATACTCACACTCCCATTCAATCGCCAATAAAGTATTGAATGATCTGAAAGAATTAAAATCAAAAGAACTGCAGTTGATGGAAAAGAAGACGTTGTATGAATTTCAGATTAACGAAATCGATGCTTTAAATCCACGGCAGAATGAGGAGGATGATCTTGAGAACGAACTTCGAATTTTAGAAAACTCTGAGAAACTATTCAGTGCTACCGAACGATTGTACCAAATGTTGTATGAGGGAGATAACGCCGTCCACGATCAAATCATTCTTGCCCGTAATGAATTGGAAACTCTTGCATCAATAGATTCATCGTTCAGCGATATTAAAAATGAAGCGAATTCAGCTGCGGCAATCGTTGATGAACTTGCGAAATTTATCCAGCGGTATAATTCCAAAATCGAATTTAAGCCGGAGCGGCTGGAAGAAATACGTAATCGCCTTGGCAACCTTACATTATTGAAAAAGAAATACGGCGGATCGTTGAACGCTGTAATCGAATACCGCCAGAAAATCGGCAGGGAGTTTGAACTGGCGAACAATTTCCAGACTGAAATATCGGCTTATCAAAATAAATTCGAATCGGAAAGAAAAACGTTATCAGAAATCGCTCAGCGGCTTTCAATGAAACGCCATGAAGTTGCGAAGAAAGCCAATAAAGCGATTGCCCTTGCTTTAGTCGACCTCGGAATTCTGAACGCGCAATTTGAAACTCAATTAACATTTTCTCCTGCTAAAGATAAAACCGACGCCTTGGTCAAGCTCGGCAAAGATTATTATGAATCGACTTCTAAAGGAATGGATCTAGTCGAATTTTATATTTCTATGAACATAGGCGAAGATCCGAAGCCGCTGGTGAAGGTTGCGTCGGGCGGTGAAATATCGCGTATAATGCTCGCGTTGAAAATGATTCTTGCTAAATCAGATCGTCTGCCGCTTCTTATATTTGATGAGATCGATGTCGGAGTTAGCGGTAGAATTGCTCAAGCGGTGGGGCAGAGTTTAAAAAAATTGTCTCAGTTTCATCAGGTTATCGCAATCACCCATCTTCCGCAAATTGCCGGACTTGCCGATAATCATTTTGTTGTTGAGAAGATTGAGAATAAACAGCGTGCTTCAACACAGATGCGAAAACTCGATCTTGAAGAGCGGGTGGAAGAAGTCGCGAAACTCATGAGCGGTGAAGAGATAACAATCAGCGGGCTTGAGAGTGCGAGGGAGTTGATGGGTATAGAAAATAAGTCAAAATTAAAAAGTAAAAAGTAATTAGTTAAAATTAATAATTTAAAAGTATAAATTAAAAAAAAAGAATAGTAAGAAGGTGTTTAGATGAAAAAAATAATCTTTATTTTATCTTTGATTGTATTATTGTTCGCATCAATAATCATTCTGAATGCACAATCGGTTGCTCCGCTTGCCCCGGTTGCGAAGATCGTTCCTAAGTACGACACACTTCATAATGATGTGAGAGTTGATAATTATTATTGGATAAGAGACGTGAATCGCTCGAATCCTGAAGTGATTGAATATCTGAAATCTGAAAATGCTTATACTGAAGCGATAATGAAATCGACGGAAGCTTTTCAGGAAACTCTTTATAATGAGATGGTTGGCAGAATAAAAGAAACCGATCAGGATCCGGCATACCGCGATGGAGAATATTTTTATTATTCACGAACTGAGAAAGGGAAACAATACCCGATTTATTGCCGCAAGAGCGGAAGTCTGAATGCTGCCGAGGAAATTTATTTCGATCAGAACGAAATGTCGAAAGGATATAAATTCTATCGTCTTAACGCTATGGAATTAAGCCCCGATCATAACCTTCTCGCATTTTCGGTAGATACAAATGGAGCCGAGTCATATATTCTTTTTGTGAAAGATTTGAGAAACGGAAAAATACTTACCGATCGTGCTGAAAATACACAATCGATCGCTTGGGGGAATGATAACAAAACTATCTTCTACACGGTTGAAGATAATTCAAAACGACCATATAAGCTATACCGTCATACACTCGGAGCAGATTTATCGAACGATGCATTATTGTTCGAGGAGAAAAATGAATTATACAATCTCGGTGTAGGAAAAACAAGAAGCGACAAGTTCATACTGATTCAATCATCGGCAAGTAACTCGGATGAGTGGCAATTTATTTCTGCAGATAATCCGGCTGAAGAACCAAAGATGATAGTTCCGCGGTCGAGCGAACATGAATACAGCGTAGATCATCACGGTGAATATTTCTATATCAGAACAAATAAAGATGCAAAAACTTTCAAGTTGATTAAAGCACCGGTAACAAATCCCGGTGAAAAGCATTGGACCGATTATTTACCTTTTAGAGATGGAATTACAATTGAGGGAACAGATTTCTTTAACAATTATTCAATCGTGTATGAGAGGGAAAAAGGTTTGCAAAAAATGCGTGTAACTGATATGCAATCGGGTCAAACCCATTATATCGATTTCCCGGATCCAGTATACACGGCATATCCGAATGTAAACCGCATTTATGATACGAAAGTATTTCGTTTCAGTTACCAATCGTTAACAACTCCCTCATCAATCTATGACTACAATCTTGAAACTAAAGAAGAAAAATTGATAAAACAGCAAGAAGTTGTAGGTGGCTATGATCCAAACGAATATAAATCGGAGCGGATTTACGCAAAAGCTCCGGATGGAGTTGAGGTTCCTATCTCGCTTGTTTATAAAAAGGGAGTGAAATTAGACGGCACATCACCGCTACATATGACGGGCTACGGTTCTTATGGATCACCAAGTCAGCCGACTTTCAGTTCATCACGTTTAAGTTATCTTAACCGCGGAGTTATTTTCGCGATTGCGCACGTCCGCGGCGGCGGTGATATGGGCAAAGATTGGTATGAGAATGGTAAACTTCTGCACAAGAAAAACACATTTACAGATTTTATTGCCTGCGCGGAATATATAATAAAAGAAAATTATACAAGCAAAGAAAAACTCACAATCTCAGGCGGCAGCGCGGGCGGATTGTTAATGGGTGCGGTTACAACCATGCGACCTGATTTGTTTAAAGCCGTTATCGCGTCTGTTCCATTTGTGGATGTTATTAATACAATGCTCGATCCCACACTTATGTACACAACTACAGAATATTTAGAGTGGGGCAATCCAAACGAAAAAGTATCTTATGATTATATGAAATCGTACGACCCGTACAATAATGTTAAGCCCGTAAATTATCCTAACATTTTGGTGAAAGTCGGATTCAACGATCCGCGTGTAAATTATTGGGAAGGGACAAAGTGGGCTGCGAAGATTAGAGCAATGAAAACCGATAACAACATAGTTCTTGTAAAAGTAAACATGGGTGCCGGCCATATGGGAGCTTCCGGGCGATACGAACGGTTAAAAGAAGCGTCATTTGATTATGCATATATTTTAAATCAATCTGGAATTACAAAGTAAACTTATGTCACTAAAAATCTACAACACACTCGTTCGTCAAAAAGAAGAATTCAAACCGCTCGTCGAAGGGCGCGTTAATATGTATGTCTGCGGACCAACTGTTTACGGACATTCTCATATCGGTCATGCAAAAAGCTACGTCTCATTCGATATTATCGTAAGATATCTCCGATATCTTGGATACAAAACTCTTTACGTGCAAAACATAACCGATGTCGGGCATCTGACCGACGATGCCGATGAGGGCGAAGATAAGATTGCAAAGCAATCAAAGAAAGATCGTGTTCATCCGATGCAAGTAGTTGAATCGTACACGCGCAGTTATTTTGAAGATATGGATGCGCTTGGCGTAGTTCGTCCCGATATTTCACCGCGGGCAACCGGTCATATCATCGAACAAATTGAAATGGCACGCGACCTGATTAAAAAAGGGTTCGCTTACGAGAAAAACGGTTCAGTATATTTTAATGTTGCCAAATTTAAGGAGTACGGTAAGTTGTCCCGGCGTCCGCTGGAAGAAATGGAAGCAGGCGCACGTGTTGAAGTGAATAAAGAGAAGAAAAATCCGGCAGATTTTGCTTTATGGAAAAAAGCCGAAGCAGAGCATATCATGCAGTGGCAAAGTCCGTGGGGGACAGGTTTCCCCGGCTGGCACCTTGAATGTTCCGCGATGTCGATGAAATATCTTGGAGAAACATTCGATGTACATGGCGGCGGAATGGAGAACCAGTTCCCGCATCACGAGTGCGAAATTGCTCAGAGTGAATGCTCAACAGGAAAACAGTTCGTGAAGTATTGGATTCACAATAACATGGTTACAGTTGGCGGACAGAAGATGGGGAAGTCTCTCGGCAACGTAATTAATTTGAAAGACTCTTTCAAGAAATATTCGCCACTTGTTGTAAGGTTCTTCATACTTCAAAGCCATTACCGCAGTACTCTTGATTTTACAGATGAAGCGCTTGAAGGTGCTTCAAAGGGATTGGAAAAATTGTCAAACACCGTTAGAAATGTTAGGGTGGAGATTGAGAAGTTAAGAAAATCGGAAGATGGAAAAGTTTTTGACAGTTCAATCTTTGTTGATCTTGCGGGATTTAAGAAAGCATTTATTGAAGCGATGGATGATGATTTTAATACTCCGCAGGCAATCGGGATTTTATTTGATCTTAACCGCGAAGTCAATACAATTCTGTCTTCGGGGAAAATAAATATTAAAATATTACAGCAAATCAACGACCTTTACAATGAGTTAGGTGGAACGGTCCTTGGTATAATACCTGAGCATTTCGATGCCGGATCAACTGCAGGAGGCGATGAGAACGATTTGATTCAATTCATAATCGAATTGAGAACTGAGGCGCGTGCACAAAAGCTCTGGGCAATGTCCGATAAAATCCGGGATGGGGTAAAAAATCTTGGAATTGTTATCGAAGACAAAAAGGACGGAACAAGTTGGCGGCGGGGGTAAAAATAAATTATTTTAATATTTGTGCGATAACATAAACTTAAAATGGTGAGGTGTTTGTGAAGAATTTTGTAATATTATTATTTGTAGATGTACTTCTTACGATAATCTTAACATGCTTTGTATTCTCTCAGAAGAATCAAAACATGTTCACCAATCATTCGCTCAAGCCGGAATCTTTAATGGGTGGCAAGCATGGGAATCTTGCTTCTTTATTAGAGGAAAAAGAAAGATGCGATGATGAGGAGTCACTTGATGTATCAGAACGACTGATCATCGAAAAAATCGGCAATGATACAATATTTATCCGTATTGCCTATCTTAGAGAAATCTGGAGTCCGGAAAAAAGTATTTGGGATTCGGCTGGCATAGGAATTTCTTTATATGATGTAAATGGAAATCTAACTGAATATTTATATCAAATCCGTGACTCAGTCAGCTGGATTAATGATTATAAATACAATTATTCTTATGATGAATATGGAAATCAGATAGAGTACAACCATCAGATTTGGGATGGAAGTACGTGGTACACTGATTTCAAGATTACTTCGACTTATGATTTGATTGGTAATCTAACGGAACAAATCTATCAAAATTGGGATGGCAGTATGTTAGTAAACACTTCCAAAATCTCTTCTGTTTTCGACTTGAACGGTAATCAAACTGAATATTTATATCAGAATTGGGACGTAATCGGCTGGATAAATATTGAAAAGTTCACATACACTTACAATTCAAATAACAAACAAATCGAATGGTTTCACCATAACTGGGATAGCATAAAATGGGTTGAGAGTGAGAAGGGACAAAATATTTATGATGAAAATAATAACATTGTAGAGTCTATTGATTATCAAATGCTTGACAGCTTATGGGTTAATCATAATAAAACAAATTATAATTATAATCAGGCAGGTAAACGAACGGAGCTTACATCACAAATTTGGGAAGATAGTACCTGGGTGAATGATAGGAATACTCTTTATTCATACGACATCAACGGAAATCGAACAGAGGTCTTGAACCGATATTGGATTAACCAATGGATAAATAATTATAAATACACTTATGCTTATGATTTAAATGGCAAAAGGGTAGAGTATTATTATCAGAGATGGTATGGAAATACACTGCAAAATATAAAAAAAAGCATTTACGTTTATGACACCACTGGCATTCGGATAGAATATATTCGTCAAACGGGATTTGATAGCACTTGGGTAAATTCGAGTAAATCCAGTTACTTCTATGGCGAAAATGGTAAGCTGACAACCTATCTATCTCAGGATTGGAACGGTATTGAATGGGTAAACTACACCAGAAATAATTATACTTGGCAAGTGCTTCTAACTGATATGAACGAACAATCAAATATTATTTCTAGCTTCAAACTATCGTCTAATTATCCCAATCCTTTCAACCCACAAACAAAAATATCGTTCTCAATTCCAAAAGAAAGTTACGTTACTTTAAAAGTCTATGATTTACTTGGAAGAGAAGTGGCAATACTTGTCCAAGAAAAGAAACAGCAAGGTGAATATTCTGTAACTTGGAATGCCGATAATGTTCCTAGTGGTGTGTACTTCTACAAATTATTAGCAGGCGGTCTTGCAGAAACAAAAAAAATGATTTTGATGAGATAGTTAACTGCTATAAATATTTTTAGAATCATTATCATTTATTTATTACAAGTGGGGATTAAGGACTAACTGTTAGTTCGTGCGGAGCGAGGTATCACCTCGCTCTACGATCAAGCGTAATTTTATTTATCTAACGCTTTTTTCCACTCATACACTTCATATCCATCCACCATTCTACCGGATGGTTCAAAACCGACACGTTCGTTAAGCGGTTCAATTGTCGGTTTGGCTATGCAAACAGTGTTTGGCAGTGCGTTCTTCTGCATATGTCCAGCGATATCAATTACTCTGTCGCTTATCTCTTCTAGTGGAATAGATTCATCAAAATAAACGAATCCTGAATTTACACCCGCGCGGACAAGAAAATCGCGCCGCATCCCTTTTACAGTTTTGTTGAAATTATCCAATCCGTTAATAACTTCACGTGCTGCCCTTACTGCAGCGTCTACGGTGTTGAAACAACTCATCACGCCATCAGGTGTCCATGTAGATTTCAAACAACCATACGTGGCAAAACATTTCTCGACGAATCGTTTATACTCTTTGAAATCATGTTCAATTATCGCTTTTTCCTCTCCTTCCTTCATGCCTGTGGAATCGACGACATCGATCGCGAGAAAAGCGAGATCGCGCCCCATTTCATCCAACTTCTTTTTAGTTTCGATGAATTCTTTCAACAATTGCTCGCGGTCTTTCTTCTTGGCATTTTTAAATTGTTCTAATTTTTCATTCAACGGTGTCAAAACTATCGCGTTATCCGATAGGTGCATCTGCTTTTTCCACGAATCGACATTATCCTTATATTTAAAATACTCAGATTTATCTTTTAACTTTTCACTCATCCTCGTCAACGACCCGCTGAGGATGAATAATCCGACTATTGATATCCATCTCGACATATCTTTGCCGGCGATCTTTGTGGGTATATTATCTTTTACCAGCACTAAAAGATTTTTATCGGTGTCGATAATCCATTTTGCAAATCGATAAGATGCCGCGTCTTCAACATATTGTAATATAAGAGGAGCGATGAAAAGAAGCATCAGTAACATCAGAAATACACCGCAAGCCCGGATGATTCTTGAAGTGATCGATAAACTAAGTACCCGAAACGATTTATGTTCAGTTTTCATTTTTAGATTATATTTAATGTGAATTATTTTGTCCAATTAAAGCAAGAAGATGCGCTTCAACACTTAATGTTAACGCGCCGAAATTGTATCCGCCTTCCAGCACCGAAACAATCCGACCGTTGCAAATCTTTTCTGCTTTATCAGTCAGCATCGATGTCAATATTCCAAACGAACTCTCTGTCAGATTTAAATCAGCTAGCGGATCGTCTTTATGTGCATCGAATCCGGCAGAGATAAAAATTATATCGGGCAGATAATTATCGAGTGAAGGCAGTATCTCTCCGGTAAACGCTTCCATATATGATTTTTCTCCACTGCCAGCCGTGAGCGGGATGTTAATGGTAAAACCAAGACCTTTACCAATGCCTTGTTCACCTCTGCTGCCTGTGCCGGGGTAAAAAGGAAATTGATGCAAGCTGATGTAAAGCACCGAATCGTCATCATAAAAAATATTCTGGGTTCCGTTGCCGTGATGAACATCCCA